>JAODGP010000113.1 GCA_025464345.1 Methanosarcinales archaeon
AAGATCGGGCTTGAATTCGTTATCGGCTTTTAATGGCATGGTTACCGGTACCGAATCCGCCATTATAGTCGCGTTACGGTAGACCGGGTATGCAGGATCGGGTACAAGTGCGCTATCACCCGGATTGAGGAATGCTATTGCGGAATGCGCGATACCCTCCTTTGAACCTATAAGTGTTAAAACCTCGCTATCCGGATCCAGCCGCACGTGCTTCCTGCTAAGATACCACTCCGCTACTGCCTCGCGGAATGCCTGCATACCCTCATATGATGGATACCTGTGGTTTGAAGGATCTTTCGCCGCTTCGCATAATGCAGCCACGATATGCGGTGGTGTCGGCAAATCGGGATCGCCGATACCCAGATCTATTACATCTATGCCCCTTCTCTCCGCTTCTCGCCTCTTACGATCTATCTCCGCAAAGAGGTAAGGTGGTAACCTGGTTATCCGGCTGGCATATCTGTACCTCATCATAATGTGAAAAGCCCTGCGGTATCAAAAAACCATGTTCCTTCCTCATGAGACAACCTGCAGCCGTGAGACCCTTACCGACGGGCACACAACATTATAAATCTGTCTGACATCCCTGCCGAGCAGTTCTACTTCATGCAATAATTCCTGCATGTTACCCACGAGCATCACCTGCTTGACCGGGTAGAGCTCCCCTTCTCTTATATGCCATGCATTCTGAGCTACGACCGAGAAATCGCCTGAGGCTCGTGATGCCGTATGTGCACCTATCACATCGTGCACATAAAGCCCCTCACGAATGTCCGCAAGTATATCCTCGTCCGTGTCAACCGCGTTTAAGATGAAATTTGTGGCACCTGGTACCGGTAGATTATCGTAGCTCCTTAACGCATTGCCCGTGCTATCCACACCATCCTTGCTCGCAGTATATGAATCATACATGAAATTCTTCAGTACGCCCCTCTCCACAAGGGTCGTGGGCTGCATGGGCACACCCTCTCCATCCATCTTCCTGCTGTTCACACCCAGCGGCATAGTACCATCATCCACAATGTTGAGTATTCCGGAAGCCACTTCAGTATCCTTCTTACCGTAATACGGCGATTCTTTACGCTGCACGTGCTCGGCGCTCAGCTCGGGAATGAGCGTATAATCAAACAGGCTCTGAATCGCACGGGGCGAGAATACCACCGGTAACTCACCGGTCTCGATACGACTACCGCCGATGCTCTCCACGGCAATCCTCGCAGCTTCCCTGCCCAGCCATCGAAAATCCATCTCTGACAGCACTCTGCTCACTTTACCCTCACTACCAGGGCTATCCTGACCTGCGACAGCCGTCAGTCCCGCAGATATATAAGTGCCGGTATCATGGAGCTCAACACCCTCGGAATTCATTATGTATGTTTCGTCATGCGCGGCTGCGACTGTCGCCTCCGGTAGCGATATTTCTTCCTTCGTATCATACTCCTTCGCACCCGCCAGCATCTCCATACTGTATCCAATGGCATTCTCAGGGTCGCCCGCAAGAAGTTCCACTATCCGGGTATCGAAAATCTTTTCAGGACTCGTGTAACGACCCATACACGGTAATCCATCAAAATAAGGGTCTTCCTCTGATATCCGCGCCTGGTTCACCGCTCGCAACACGCATTCTTCCATCTCTGCCTTAGCCAGTCTGGTAGTATATGAGAAACCCATCCTGCGTCCTATCACCACTCGCACGCCGATACCCGTGCTTCTGATGCGCTTCACCGCCTTCACAGCTCCTCGTTCAAGCTCTATACTGAGAATATCACCACGCTCACCATAGATCTCCGCATGGTCGCTCAGCTCCATAGCCCTCTTCAACCCGGAATGCATGAGATCAAGGATATCCCCAGCTTCTTCGTTCATACGTCCAGACCAGTTTCAATCCTGCGGAATAGCACTTCCGGCTTGTTCAGCTTCTGTCCACCCTCTATCGGTTTCATTAGCTCCTCAAGCTTCGTATCATGTACGTCCGTATCCATACCGAGCTGGTACCACAATTCCGCCATCTTAGCCGGCATCACCGGCTCCAGCAGTATGCACACCGATTTCAATATCTGCAGAACGTTCTTCAGTATGGTTCCACAGCGGCGTCTCGCAGACTCGTCACCTTTTATCAGATGCCATGGCTCTTCTCGCTGGAAATAGCTGTTGCCGAAGTCTGCAAGTGCCATTGCAGAATCTACAAGCTTCTTGAACTCGTATTCCGCCATAGCATTCACCACGCCATTACGTGCAGTCTCTATTGCAGTCCAGACTTCATCTTCTATCTCGCCTTCCGGCACCACACCGAAGTGCTTATAGGCGAAAGTGAGGACGCGATAGCTGAGATTGCCGAGTATAGCCACCAGTTCGTTGTTCACTCGCATAAAGAACGAATCCCATGAGAAATCCAGCTCCTTCGTATGGCTCGACTGCGTCAGCAGGTAATATCTCAGCGTATCAGGATGGAACCGTTCGATGAACTCCTTCACCCAGACCACATTACCCCTGCTCTTGGAGAATGTCTTACCGTCTATCTTCACCATGCCAGAAGCGACGACCACATCGGGCAATGAATAGTCAGCTCCTTTCAGCATCGCCGGCCAGAAGATGCAGTGATGGTATATGATATCCGTACCGATGAAATGAATGATTGTGGCGTCGTTGTCCTTCCAGTATCGCGCCCATCCATCACCATCCGCTCCTCGCTCATGCAGGAACTCCTCCGTGAATGCGATATACCCGATGGGTGCATCAACCCAGACATAAACAACCAGATCGTCACGCCCGGGGAATTTCACGCCCCATTCCAGGTTCCTCGTGATACACCAGTCCCTCAGTTCCCGCTTCACCCATTCACGTGCATAATTGCGTGCATTCAGCGTGCCATCCAGATCATCCAGATATGAGGACAGGAAATCAGCGAACGCAGACAGCCGGAAGAAGAAATGCTCCTGCTCCCTGAAGACCGCCTTAGAGCCACAGATCTTGCATCTCGGCTCCAGTATCTCGCCCGGTTCAATGTGCTTGCCACAGCCCTGATCACATTCGTCACCTCGTGCAACCGCACCACAGTACGGGCATATTCCCTCCACATATCTGTCAGGCAGGAAGCGATTGCAGGTCTCACAATACGCCTGCTTCGTACTCTTACTGTAAACATAACCACCATCTATAAGCCGTCTCACTATCTCCACCGTCCTCCTGTGGTTGGCTGGCGAATCTGTCCGTCCATAATAGTCGAAGTTCACATTAAGTGCCTCAAAAACACGTATGAAATGCTCATGGTATCTCGCAACCACCGCCTCTGGCGTTACACCCTGCGCTTCCGCACTCAGCACTATCGGAGTACCATGCGTGTCCGAACCACTGATGAATATGACATTGTAGCCCATCTTACGGAGCATTCGGACATACACGTCAGCGGGCACATAAGTCCTAAGATGCCCTATGTGGCACTCACCATTGACATACGGCAGTGCTGAGGTGACCAGAACAGGTTTACCCTGTGGTAGCATCAATAAAATAGCTTGACATACAAGAATAAAAAAGGAACAATGCAAGCAGCGGATATTCAGGGCACTAATCTTCGCCTGTCCCTCGGGAAGAGTACCACCTCCCTTATGTTCTCTATGCCCAGCATGCTCATGAGTAGCCGTTCAACGCCGAGACCCCAGCCTGCATGTGGCGGCATACCATAACGAAACGCATCGAGATAGAACACAAAACTATCAGCACTCAGCCCTTTTGACTCTATCTGGCTTCGCAATAGCTCGTAGGAATGGACACGCTGCGAGCCTGATGCGAGTTCGAGCCGTGGATGCATGAGGTCAAATGCATTGCAGATGTCACTGCGGTGCTCCGACGGCTGGGCATAAAACGGCTTCAATGCCAGTGGCCATTCGGTGATGAAATAGTGCCCGCCCATAATCCTGCCAAGTGCATGTTCTGCGGAGGAGCTAAGGTCTTCGCCCCATTCTATCTGCTCACCAGATTCGGATAGCAGTTCTATTGCTTCATCATAGGTTATACGCTGGAAAGGCACCTCCGGCACTTCCAGTTCTATGCCCAGCTTCGCCATCCCGGGATAAGTGGCGATACGCTTATAGACAAAAGCGACGAGCTCCTCCAGTAGCGCCATCACCTCCTTATCCGTGACGAATGCGACCTCAATATCCACTGATGTCGCCTCGTTCAGGTGCTTCGTGGTATCGTGCTCCTCGGCACGGAATATCGGTGCGATCTCATACACGCGGTCGAACCCGGAAGCCATCAATATCTGCTTGTACAGTTGCGGGCTCTGATTCAGGAACGCTTCTCGTTCAAAATAGGATATGGGGAACAGAGCGGTGCCACCTTCGGTCGCCGCACTAACTATCTTCGGGGTGTTTATCTCTACGAACCCACGCTCGTTGAAGAAATCGCGTATCGCCTTGAGCACCATACTGCGAATGACGAAGATGTGCTTCGGCTTCTCTCGCCTGAGGTCCATGAACCTCGCATCCAGTCGCGTATCCAGTTCGGCACTCACCTTCTCAGTGGTGTCCAGTGGCAATCTCTGCGATGCTTCACTCAGCACTTCCATACACTCTGGTATGATTTCATAGCCCGAAGGTGCTTTATTCTCGCTCTTCACCGTGCCATATATTGCCACTACCGACTCCCTTGGCAGCTTCTTCGCACGTTCGAATAGCTCTGCGTCTGTATCGTCACGGTGGAGCGTTACCTGCGCCAGTCCGCCGAAATCACGTACAATGAGGAAGAATACCCCGCCCAGGTCACGCTTCTCATGCACCCAGCCGGCAATGCATACACGTTCGCCGTCATCTGCTGCGCTCAGTTCGTTCGTGTATCTCCGGTTGCTCAGGTTCATCTTTT
>JAODGP010000003.1:0-25476 GCA_025464345.1 Methanosarcinales archaeon
AGCCGCCCCACTCGCTCCTCTGTGCGTGCCTGCGCCTCCGCCAGTGCCTCTACGCGTTCTTCAGTCCGCTTCTGTGCCTGCGTTAATTCAGCAATTGCGCTCCGTAATTCCTCGAAATCTTCTCGCCTGACCGCGAATTCCGCCCTTAGACGTTCCATTATGGCATCCACAAGTCGGAGCATTGGCTTGTGCAACTCAACCGGGAATTCTTCCACTATCTCCTTGTATCCTCGCTTCGCTTCCGCCATCTTATAATTTATATTTCCTCTATGCCTATATATTTTTACGATTCACGTTCCAGAATATTTACTATCTCCTCCACAATACTGTGCCAGTCTGCGTCTTTATTTATCGTCCCTCTTGCTCCTGCTTTTAATGCCTCTCTTTCTATCTCTGTTCCAGCGTATGCGGTGAAGAGGTATATATTTGCACCCGGGTCGGTTTCCATTATCCTTTTTGTTGCTTCAACACCATCCATCACCGGCATTCTGAGGTCCATCAGCACGAGGTGCGGTTTCTCACCATTACTTACCAGTTTCCTGTATTCCTCAACGCCTGCCTCTCCATTTAAGGCACAGTGCACGGTGAACGTGTGCTTCTTAACCCGCGCTAAAAAGATGGATAATAATTTGTGAAAAGCTTTTTCATCCTCTACAAGCAATATATGATATTCCATTTTATTCACCTCTCTTCTGTGCACCCAGCAGTGCATCCCGTACCAGTTCCTGGACTTCCTCGATCCTCTCCCGTATGATTCTGATTCTCTCTTTCTGCTCGTCATCGAGATTGTTGCTCTCAAGTAATATGTCCGCGTACCCTCCAATGATAGCCACGGGTGTGATAATTCTGTGTGATGTCTCCCTCAGGAAGTGCTCTCTCGCTCTATAAGCCTCTTTCAGTTCTTTTGTCCTTTCTTCAACCATCTTCTCCAGGTCCCTTGCATACTGCTCCCTCAATTTACTTTCTATCTCTAATTCTCGCTTACGGGCTGCGAGCCCGCGACGAAGTTCAAGTACTTCAATACCCTTACTTACTGATGTGACGAGGTCATCCAGTGAAAGAGGCTTCTTCAGGTAGTCGAAGACGCCGAGCTTCAACGCCCTTATCGCTCTCTCATGGTTGCCATAGCCAGTGATGACAATGGAAACGAAATCATCGGTGTGTTCTCTGCATTTGCCGAGCATCTCTAAGCCATCCATCACCGGCATCTTTATGTCTGCAATCACCACATCCACATGGTTGTTCCTGAAATATTCGAAGCCCTCAGCGCCGTCATAAGCCACTGCTACCTCATAGCAGCCTTCCTTCTCTAACTCTCGCCTGATCCATTCGCATATATCGGGCTCGTCATCCACCACCAGAATGCGATACTTCAAAGTCTCCTTCTCTTCCACTGCTCGCTTCTGACGAACACGGAATACCGCAGCATGGAGTTCCTCCAACGAAATCGGCTTACGCAGGTAGTCAATTGCACCGAGTCGTATTGCCTCTATCGCTTTTTCCTCGTCTCCATACCCGGTGATAATAATGACGTCTAAATCGAGACGTGCTTCTCGAACCCATTTCAGCAGTTCAAAACCATTGAGCCATGGCAGTCTGAGGTCGAGGAGGAGCAGTTCGTAACCTCTGCCTTTATCCTTTGCTCCCTTTAGCTTCTCCAGCACACCAACAGGCGAGGTGGTGTAATCAGCTTCGTAACCCTCTTTTCGCAGCTCACGCTGTAACCATCTGCATATCTCCTCCTCATCATCCACTATCAGCACTCTCATTTTACGATTGTACTGTTTTTCAATGATTTACACAAATAACCTGTGATAAACATTTATACCCCCTATTCGAAATTATTTTGTCAGGTCTTGCTTCCTCAAGAACTACAAGCAGTGAGGTACGATATATTATCATCCTCAGCCATAGATTACTTTACACAGATATAAGTTTTTCTATTTTTACAAATATTCCCATGCATGAGGAGCTGCTTTTCTGACTCATTTCTACGGATAAGGGTAAGAAGATTTAATTGAATTTGTCACACTATCACCTGATTAAGCCTTTCAGCGTTAGATATGCGACCGCTATTATTACAGCAACGGCAGATACTGCACCGAAGCCCGGCACTTTCGGCGCTGGTACTGGCGTTTGACGCTGTGCTGGCGTTGGCTCCACGTGCTCCATAATCACCAAACTTTTCAGCTCTGCCGGCACATTACCGCTTCCTTCCGGTGGCACGACTGGTGGCTGCCCTCGCCCGGCAAAAATCTGCAGCCCGGCATCGCCAATCACGAACTTCACGAACTCCAATCCTGTATCAGGATTTTCTGCATTCTTCGGCACGGTTATACCATAAACAATTGGCTTGCCGGTCTGTAGCTTACCATCCACAGTTTGCACTTTCACCTCCCTGTACACATCCGCATACTCTATCCTGCTCAGGTCTATCTGCTCAGGCAAATCAATGAACGCCAAATCATGCTGAACAGCAACGCTGCGGTATTCAAATGCGTAATCCAGCCCGCCCTGCTCGACAAGCGCCACGAGTTCAACCGATTTCGGTCTTATATTAACCTTCCCGGTATCCGGTTTCTGGTCTTCCGGCACCGTTATTATATATCCACCACCTTCTTCCCGCGCGGTAATCGCCGTGGTATTGAGGACCAGATCGTCGAATATATGGTCATCGCCGTAATGTAACTCTGCAAGCTGCATAACCATCAGCGACCTGTACCCACAGGGGTCGAGATTCGGATTCGAGAATCCGAAGACCACGCCATCTCTGCGAAGGATGTTATACCAGTTCTCAGGTGTGATTTCAGCCGCATATTTGCTGCTCTCACTATATGCAAGCACCATATCGTTCGTCGCAAATCGCACGTACCAGTCCGCATACCCGGGATACATCATGCCAGGTATGAGCGAGTAATCAGCAACTGCGAGTACATCCGCCGGTTTCCCGATATCTGTTATTTGCCGCACCGCCTTCACACTGCCCATTGATTCACGCCGCACGTCTATACCGGGATTCGCAGCCTCAAACTCCCTCTCCGCATCCGCTAAAGGGACTGCTAAACTGCCTGCGTGGAAGACTTTTACCGTTTTTGCCTGCTCTGCTTCCCCAAACGGGACGTAAAAAGCAGTTAACGAGACGCAGGCAATCACTATCAGCGTCCCAAATACCGGTCTCTTTACCATCACCGATATGTAAAAATGACGATTCATTCTTTTAAAGATATTTATTCACTATCCAGACCTTTCATCCAGCTCAGAATCTCGGCGAGATTATCTTCGTATTTCATCGCACCTTCAAGCTCGATATCACCAACAGCGATCTTCGGTATCCTCTCTCCCCTGCGACCCTCCACAAGTATCAGATCCGGACGTGCAATCTTATTCAGAATATCCACAATCTCTTTCAGGTCCATCCCTCGCTTGAATATGAATGCAGTCTCATTTGGTGAAGAACTTACGACCACACTCGCACCAGCTTCGCCGTGTCTCCACGTGTCTTTACCCTCTGTATCGATTGAGAACCTCTTCGGGATATTCTTTATCGTTGCAATCCTGTATCCTTCTTTTTTCAGACGCCTGATCAATTCCTCAATCAGCGTGGTCTTACCACTGTTTTGATAGCCGCAGATCCCTATTACGTTCTTCATCTCTTCACTCTTTTATATGAGCCGCAACCAGAGCTGTCAGATCCTCTATCCTCAGCCCGTAGCTCTTCAGCTTAACATCATTCTCAATCGCGCAATCGAGATGTATCCAGCATTTCGGGCATGTAACAACGAGCTTTGATGCGCCTGTCTCTTCTGCTTCTATCAGCCTTGCACGCTGCATCGCTCTCGCCACAGGGCTGCAGCTCAACAAACTGCTCACACCGCAACACAGCCCATGCTCACTGTTATGCCTCATCTCCACCTGCTTCAGACCCGGTATACGGGCAAGCATCGCCCTTGGCGGCTCATACAGCCTGAGATGTCGCAACCGGCACGGGTCGTGATACGTAATAACGAGCCCCGATTCCTTAAGATTCAGTGCCTTATCACGCAAAAACTCAGAGATGTGTACGAGTTCAAACTCCAGGTCGTCACCGTAAAATCTGCGATAGTCCACTTCAAAAGTCCTGAGGCATTCCGCACAGGAGAATACCACGGTCTTCGCCCCGCTCGCTCTTATCACCTCTATATTTGCATTCATCAGCGTTTTGAAGCCCGATTCATCACCGAGCCAGAGCAGGTCATGCCCGCAGCACCTCTCTTCACGGCTCACCGCAGGCACTATACCGGCATGGTTGAGCAGTCTCACCGCACTGCGTGCGATATCAAGCAATCTCAAATTCCTCCGGTCGCTATATACACGGTCGAGATATGACAGGCAGCCACAGAAATAATAGACTTCGCCACTCGAAGCAACTTCCAGGTCGTGCGCACCCTCAAGCCAGCTCAGCCTGTCGGTGTTGCTTATCATCTCCTCCATCTGCTTCTGCATGGCGTAGTGCGGTATATTGCCACGACTGACCGCCAGAACCCTCAAACCCTGTATGAACCCCAGGAAATCCACACCATAGGGGCATACAGCATTACATATGCCACAGGTGATGCATGACCATATACCTTCACTTAACGCCAGTCTGGATACATCCTCCATCATAGCGATGCCTGCGAGTTTACGTGGCGAGAACCCGATGTCTATTGCGGCAACCGGGCATGAAGCAGTGCATTCGCCGCATTCCGCACATTTATTCACACCTGTGTGATGCACCAGTCTCGCTATGTACTCATCCGCATCTTTCACCTCTGCTTTCAAATCCTTAACGGTGAGGAGACAGCCACGACAGCTCAGACATCTATCAGCTTCCTTAATAGCTTCAGTCTCTGATAAGCACTGCTTCACCTCTTTGAAACTGCTCTTACGCTCCTCTATATCAATCTCCGGTATCTCGCACCTGCCTGCATGGGTTATCAATTCCAGCTCATGCTCGAGACTCAACTCCTCATCTATGTATTCCACTTCACCCGGGAGTTCCTCCTGCTTGTGCTTCACACGACGTTGCAGTTCATTTACACCACTTAGAAAACGGTCTATTGACTCCGCAGCGATATTACCATCAGCAATTGCATCAACGGCGAATGCAGCACCATGAACGCAATCGCCACCTGCGAATATGCCCTCTGCTGTTGTTGCACGTGACTCATCCACTTTTATCCTGTCTCTTTCTATATCAACACCGCTACCCTCGAGGAACTCGAGGTTTGAGGTCTGCCCTATTGCCGGTATCACCATATCAACATCCATGGTGAATCGCAGTCCTTTTATCGGTATCGGGTGCCTCCTGCCGGATTCATCGGGCGCACCCAGTTTCATCCTGACCAGTTCCAGCTTCTCCACTCTCTCTGTGCCGATAATCCTCGCAGGTGTAGCCAGGAATACGAACTTCACACCCTCGTCTTCCGCTTCTCGAACCTCCTCCTCGCTGGCTGGCATCTCCGCTCGTGTCCTACGATAGACTACGGTCACGTCCGCACCCATACGAATCAGACTTCTTGCAACGTCCATAGCCACATTACCACCGCCTATCACCGCCACTCGCTTACCGGTATGAGGCACACTGCCATTCAGATTTAACTCACGGAGGAACTCAATGCCATGTATGACTCCCCTCAGGTGCTCTCCCTCCACGCCCAGTCGCCTGCTCTCATGCATACCCGTGGCGATGAATATGGCATCATAATCACGCCTTAACCGCTCAAACTCCTCTTTATCTATCTCCTTACCCGTTTCTATCTCTATACCGGACTGCTTGATTGCCTCTATCTCAGCCTTCAATACGTCCTTTGGCAATCTGTACGGGGGTATACCGGCAAATAGCATGCCACCTTCTATCGGCAGTTTCTCATAGACCTTCACCTCATAGCCCTTACATGCCAGCCGGAAAGCAGCGGTGAGTCCGGCGGGTCCGGCACCGATTACTGCCACACGTTTCCGGTCGGTTTTCTGTATGGTTCCGGGGGCATGCACGTAATCACCCGCGAATCGCTTCACCGCGGCAATAGATACCGGCGCATCGAAATAACCACGCCGACAGCTCAATTCGCACGGATGATGACATATCCTGCCGATGGTTGCGGGAAACGGTATCGTATCCATTATCAACGAATACGCATCACTGTGCTTACCCTCACGCACAAGCCGCAGATACCCGTGAACATCGCAGCACGCAGGACAGGCTGATACACATCGCGGCACTTCACGGGCTATACCAAACCCCTCGCCGGGCTGCGGGTAATACCTGTACGGGGCTTTTCGCTCTATCTCCATTATACCTCAAATGTATCAGTTATCACATACCGATAGCCCTGTTCGGTCAGGAACAACTGCCGCCTGGCACTGAAGTCCTGATCCTTCGTATCCTTACTCACAAGCGAGTAGAAGAATGCGGGAGAGCCGTCAGCTTTGGGTCTCAGTATCCGACCGAGCCGCTGCGCCTCCTCCTGACGTGAACCAAATGTACCTGAGATCTGTATCGCGACATTTGCATCCGGGAGGTTAACTGCGAAGTTCGCTACCTTGGAGACCACTATCGTATCCAGCTTACCGTTTCTGAAATCGTCATAAAGCTTCTCTCGCTCACGATTCGGCGTCTTACCGGTGAGAAGCGGTGCATTGAGCATCCTCGCTATCTGCTCTAACTGCTCTATATACATCCCTATCACCAGTATCTTATCACCCCGTGCACGATGGTACTCCACTATCTGCTTCGCCACTTCCAGCTTACGTGGATTCTCCGCTGCAATTCGATACTTACTCCTGTCTGATGCGAGTGCGTACATCAGCCTGCGCTCATCGTCCATACCCAACCTTATCTCGTTACAGATCGCTTCGGCGATCCAGCCCTGCTGTTCTAACTCCTTCCATGGTGCATCGTATCGCTTGGGTCCGATGAGCGAGAATACATCCTTCTCCCTGCCATCTTCTCGCACAAGCGTTGCGGTCAGCCCCAATCGCCGCTTCGCCTGCAGTTCCGCAGTTATCCTGAATACCGGCGCGGGCAGCAGATGCACCTCATCATATATTATCAGACCCCAGTTCCGCTCGTTAAACAATGCGAAATGCGGGTAATATGCGTTATCAGTCTGCCCTTTACGTCTCGGTCTGTATGTTAGAATCTGATACGTGGCAATGGTTATAGGCTTGATCTCCTTCTTCTCTCCACTGTACTCGCCTATGTCATCACTCACCAGGTCAGTCTTGTCCAGCAGCTCATCCCGCCACTGACGTGAAGCGACCGTGCTGGTGGTGATTATGAGCGTATTGGTCTCCAGTTTCGCCATTACCCCCATACCCACCATCGTCTTGCCCGCTCCACATGGCAGTACCACAACACCACTGCCACCCGCTGCGCTGCCGCCTGCATAGAACGCGTCTACCGCTTCCTTCTGGTACTTACGCAGCGAGAACGGCAGTCCTGCTCTCGTGGTCTCACGCAGCTGAAGCGGGAAGAATTCTCCTTCTACATACCCCACGAGGTCCTCCGCTGGAAACCCGATATCAGTAAGCGCCTTCTTTATGTAACCACGCGCTCCCGGCTCCACAACCACCGTTCGAGCATCTATCTGCTCACCCGTGAGGTAACGCTGAACCGCTTTGTTCCTCGTCACCTCCTTCAGCAGTATCTCATCCTCACTCCTGAGTACAACCGCTCCGGCATGCTTCTCCAGCTTCAATCGCCCGTATCTCGATATGTAATCCTCTATGTCCCGTATGACATTCTCAGGTACTTCATATCGGCTGAACGATTCCAGAGCTGCAACAATCTCCGATGCGGTCATACCGGTAGCTGCCGCGTTCCACAGTGATAGATTGGTTATCCTGTACGTATGAACATGCTCAGGACTCTTAATGAGCTCAGCAAACCGTATTATAGCATCACGGGCATCCTCAAACTCGGGATTATCCACCTCCAGCAGAATCGTCTTATCGCTCTGCACGATCAGTGGGCGACTCATGATATAAAATATTCTAAGTGCAAAATAAAAGCCTTCTCACTCATATAACTCCTCCTTCACTACCGCAGCACTCCCTTTTATCTCATCTATCAAAAACTCGCATGCGCGAAAAGCATCTTTTCGGTGTCTTGCACCGACAATGATAGCCACGATATTCTCGCCGGTTCGTAGCAATCCCTTGCGATGTACGATCTCCACAGCCTCGATCTCAAACCTCCGTGTGGCTTCTTGCTTCAATCGTGCCAGCTCCTCCTCGAACTTATCAGCCTCTGCTTCTATCTTCATTCCAGTCACACCGCCTCCGCTCCGTACCATGCCCTGGAATATGACAATAGCACCCATATCGGGCTTCTTCACCCTCGTTACAAGCGCATCAATCGAGAAATCCGCTTCTGTAATCATTTTATATGATCACCTGTAAGAGAAAGAACAAATATCTAAAAATAAACCAATTGTTTATGCAGATGAAGACCAAAACAACGAATAAGAAGGAGATGGTGAAGAGTCTCATAGATGGCGCGATTATGGGCCTGGGACTGTTCGTCATGTTTGGCTCGTTCATGTATCGTAAAGACATAAGCTCGGTTATGAATAACGTTCTTGGTCCGTTCTCCTATTTCGTCGGTAATTTCCTGTTTACCGTACTTATCCTTGCGGTTCTTACCGGGCTCTATACCTCAACGATACAGAAATACACCACGAACTGGGAACTCATGGAGAAGTCGAAGGAGTTTCAGAAACGGTTGAGAGAGCTACAGAAGGAATATTTGGAAGCGAAACGGGAGAACAACAAGCACAGACTCAAGCGAATAGAGAAGAAGCGGGCTGAAATAATGAGCAGACAGGCGCAATTCTCCGGCGAACTTATGCGGCAGCAATTGAAACCCATGGTTTATATCATGATCATCACGCTCCCGATATTCTTCTGGATGTGGGATTATGCACCTTCGGAAATATCACTCTTCCCGCTCATCGGTGCTAAAGACCTTACGCACTCCTTCGTATTCAGAATCCCGTACTGGTTGCTGTGGTACATGGTCTGTTCATTCCCGTTGACGGTCGTGATAAGGCGATTGCTGGGTATAAGGAGTGCGATGTGATTGAGATGGGTAAAGAAGTATTATATAAGAGGCGGGATGATGTGGCGACCATAACATTGAACCGCGAGGATGCGCTCAATGCATTGAATACACCCCTATTGCGGCAATTAAGAGCCCTGCTGGCGGATGTTGAAGCTGATGAGTCGGTACGAGCGATAGTAATAACCGGTGCAGGCGACCGTGCGTTCTGTGCAGGTGCCGATGTGCATGAGCTAAAGGATATGAGCCCTATCAGGGCACGTGACTGGTCACTCTGGGTACAGAGTGTCATAAGTTACCTGGAACAGCTCAGCAAGCCGGTGATAGCGCGAATAAATGGGTACTGTCTCGGTGGTGGTCTCGAGCTCGCAATGGCTTGTGACTTCCGAATAGCCTCTGATAGCTCAGTATTCGGGCTGCCGGAGGTCAATCTTGGCATCATCCCCGGTGGTGGCGGTACACAGCGGCTCGCACGGTTGGTAGGCAGGACGAAAGCGATGGAGATGCTCATGACCGGCGAGCCGATAGATGCAAAAGAGGCACTCATGTTGCGACTCGTGAATCAGGTGGTACCAGTAGCAGAACTTGATGCCGCTGTTGATACCGTGCTCAACAAGCTACGCGCGAAGAGCAGACTTGCTCTGAGGACATTAAAGCTTGCGGTGAATAACGGGCTGGAGATGGATCTGGAACGGGCATTGCGCTATGAAGCTGAATGTTTCGGCTCCGCTATCTCAACTCACGATGCGAAAGAGGGTTTGCAGGCGTTTATAGATAAGCGAAAGCCGGTATTTAAGGGCACATGAGGAGTGTGGTGGTGGATACGAACGCATTACTCGTTCCAGGCACTTTTGGCGTTGATATCTTCGATGAACTCCAGCGTATGGGCTATATCGAGATAATCATACCCGAATCGGTATTAATGGAGCTCGATGCTCTGAGACGTAGAAGAGGCAAGACGAAGCGAGCAGCTGAACTTGGCTATCGCATCCTGAGCGAGTACATGAGTAAGCGTAAAGTACTTATAGAACGAGATACCGCTGGTGGCGATACTGATAGCCGTATAATAAATATAGCGAAGCGGCGAGATGCCGCAGTTCTCACGAACGATTCGAGACTCAGGCGTAAGTTACAGCATGAGGGGATAGTAACGGTCTACCTCAGGGCTAAGAACCGACTGGAAGCTGATTACTAAATTACTATCTCTTCACCAGCCGCACACTTCACCGCCGCCTCGGGGTATCGTTCCATTATCCTCGTTTTGTGAACAGTACAGTGGCACGGTATGATCTTCTTCAAGCCATTCAGCAGTTCCAGCCTGTCGAAGCCGTGGAAACCACCCATCACACCGCCTATATCACCAAATATACGCGCTGCATCCATGATGACATCCAGTCCCGGATGTGCACAGCCTGTCAGTACCATCTCGCCAATTTGCGTATCGAGAACCAGTGACTGTTCCTTTATGCCCGCACCAAGCTCTCCGGTCGTATGAACACCCGGTATCATATCCGCCGGTCCTGATACCTCCTTTAACTCTGCCACCCTGCGCTTGAGCTTCTTCCGGGTCGCCACAGTGAAGGATGCAGGGACGTACACCACCACTTCAGGATGCAATACCGCATTTAAACCGCCGATATGGTCCCAGTGCTCATGTGAAAGAGCGATTACCTCTATCTCTTCTCGCGTTATACCCAGTTTCTCCATGTTTCGTGCCAGTATCGAATCGGATGCGCCGGTATCAAACAGCAGTTTCCTGCCTCCTTCCTCTATCAGGCATGAAAAACCCCAGTCAGACTCTAAATCACCCCTTGCCTCGTTATCATACAGAACTTTCAACCTCATCTCTCTTACATAACATTAATCATACTGATAAAAGTTCATGGTGCCTTCACTATTGCGAGTATCTCATCGATGACGTCATCGGTGGATATGCCCTCCGCCTCTGCTTCGTAGTTCAGTATTACCCGATGCCGGAGTACGTCATGCGCTACCGCTTTAATATCCTCGGGTATGACATACCCACGACCGCTAAGCAGTGCATGCGCCTTGGCAGTGAGGATGAGCCATATAGAAGCCCTTGGTGATGCACCGTAATCTATCATACCCTCAGTGTCAAGTCCGTAATCCGCTGGCTTACGTGTGGCATCCACGATCCTCGTGACATAATCCTCTATCGTTTCATCCGCATATACACGCTGGTTGAATCGCTGAATCTCGATTATCTCCGCGGTTGTCAGGACTTCTCGTGTCTCAATCACGATACCGCGCGTGTTACGCTCGATTATTATCTTCTCCTCCTCTATGCTCGGATAGTTAATCAATAGCTTGAATGTGAACCGGTCAATCTGAGCTTCAGGCAGTTTATAAGTGCCCTCGGTCTCTATGGGGTTCTGAGTAGCCATAACGAGGAAGGGTGTGTCAAGGGGGAAAGTTTCACCCTGAATGCTCACCTGCCGCTCCTGCATCGCTTCCAGCAATGCCGATTGCACCTTCGGCGGTGCACGGTTTATCTCATCTGCGAGTATGAAATTATGGAATATGGGTCCCTTCTGAGTGGTGAAGCTCCCGGTTCTGTGGTCGTATATCTTCGTGCCGGTGATATCTGCGGGTAGCAGGTCTGGCGTGAACTGTATCCTGCAGAAGCTCGCTGCGAGCGCATCTGCTAAAGTCTTTATCATCAATGTCTTTGCCAGACCGGGTACGCCCTCGAGCAGTACATGACCGTCGGCAATGAGGCAGATGATTAACTTCTTCATTATCTCTTCCTGACCAACGATGACACGTTTCAACTCAGCCAGTAGCTGGTCCATCTTATCCGCATACCTGAGTGCAAGGGAATTTAACTGCGCTATATCCTGCTCCATCTCTCCATTAATACAAAATTATCGAAAGTTATTTTTTATCAGGCACGATCTTTAATTTGATGAAGATGGGCAGGATAGTGGGACTGGAAGGTTCTTTCGCAATTGCTGAAGCGGTTCGAATGGTGAACGTGGATGTTATAGCTGCATATCCTATTACGCCGCAGACGCATATCGTTGAGCGATTGGCTGAGATGATTGCGGATGGCGAGCTGGATGCGGAGTTCATATGCGTGGAGAGTGAGCATTCGGCGATGAGCGCGTGCGTTGGCGCTTCTGCTGCGGGTGCACGTGTATTTACATGCTCTGCGGGTCAGGGTCTGGAATTGATGCATGAGGTGCTCTATATCCCCTCTTCGATGCGATTGCCTGTTGTTGCGGTTGCGGCGAACAGAGCGCTGTCGGCTCCCCTTTCTGTATGGTGTGACCATTCGGATGCGATGTCATTACGTGATATTGGCTGGATACAAATGTTTGCGGAGAACAACCAGCAGGCGTTTGACCTGACTGTTTGCGCTTATCGCATGGCAGAAGAGGTTTTATTCCCCGCAATGGTTCATATTGATGGGTTCTTCCTGTCGCATGTGATAGAGGACATGGAATTGCCGGCGGAAGAGGATGTGAGGGATTTCATACCCGATTATGAGCATCCTTTTGTCTTGGATCCCGATAAGCCTGTGAGTATGGGCTGTTATGCACCACCTTTTATATATCCAGAGACGAAGAAGGCGCAGGAAGTGGATTTTGAAGCGACGAAGCAGAAGATATTGAAGACCTGGGAAGAGTTTGGGCGTACATTCGGGCGTCATTACTCGCCGGTGGAACTGTACAGGATGGAAGATGCACGAATTGCGCTACTGGTCATGGGCAGCCTCAGTGAGACTGCCATGCTGGCGGTTGATGAGATGCGGGATGCGGGAGAAGCGGTGGGGCTCATAAGGTTGCGGCTCTGGCGTCCTTTTCCGTTTGCTGAGTTGAGAGCTGCGGTAAAGGATATTGAACTGCTTGTTGTACTGGACAGGGCGATATCGTTCGGTATGGGTGGTCCTGTCTGCTCAGAGGTGCGGTCTGCACTTTATAATCTTGTGGAGAGACCGCCGGTCATTGGCTTCATCGGTGGGCTCGGCGGCAGGGACATCTCTGTTGCTGAATTCAGGTACATGATAAAACGTGCGCGGGAACGTGTAAATGCGGGTGAGGAGAGAGAGGATAAGCCTGAGCTGATCGGGATAAGGGAGTAATAGAGATGATAGAGGAGAATTTGCTTATACCGCGAGAGGTAACCACCGAAGAGAATTTCGCTCCAGGGCATCGTGCATGTATAGGCTGTGGAGAGGCTCTTGCTGTCCGACTGGTATGTAAAGCACTGGGTAAGAATGTCATCATCGTTACAGCAACGGGCTGTATAGAGATCATCTCTTCGCTGTTACCGCAAACTTCGTGGCGCGTACCATGGATTCACACGCTGTTTGAGAATGTTGCAGCGGTAGTGTCGGGTATAGAATCTGCATATAAAGCGCGTATAAGAAAGGGTAAAATCCCTCAGAGGGATATAAAATTTGTAGGATTCGCCGGTGATGGTGGCACCTCAGATATAGGAATACAGGCATTATCCGGTGCAATGGAGCGCGGGCACGATTTCCTCTATGTATGCTTCGATAATGAAGCGTACATGAATACAGGCATACAGAGGTCTTCTTCTACACCCTATGGCGCATGGACGACCACCGCGCCTGTGGGTGAGAAGCGCCCGGTGGGGCAGATGACGTGGAAGAAGAACATGCCTGAGATCGCGGTTGCGCACCGTATCCCGTACGTTGCGACGGCATGCCCATCTTATCCGTTTGATTTGATGGATAAGGTGCGCAGGGGGCTCGATATGGCAGGACCCGCGTATATCCATGTGTTCTCGCCCTGCCCTACCGGCTGGCGGTGTCGCCCGGATATGACGGTCGAACTGGGTCGTCTGGCGGTAGAGACCGGTGTATTCCCGCTTTATGAGGTGGTCAATGGGGAATACCATTTGAGCATAGATCTACCGGAGCTTAGACCGGTCAGGGAATACCTGAAGCACCAGGGCAGGTTCAGGCATCTATCTGATGAGGTGATAGAGGAGATACAGGCGAGGGTGGAAGCGGACTATAAAAGACTGAGGGAGAAAGCGGGATTGGAATGATAACGGCATGGCTGGCAGGTAGGGACCGGATTATATACGACCGAGATCGAATTTCATGCCGTCATGTGCCGCTATTACCTCCACACCCGTGGCTTTGCTCATCTGCTGTGCTATCTCCCAGGGCTTATTCCTCAGCATTGTCATACCGAAATGAGTGAGAATCACCACCTTCGGACGTCTGATCTCTATTATCCGCTTCGCATCATCCACACAGAGATGCTCCACTCCCTCCCTTCGCTTATACATCGCCACGTTCATCACGATTAATTCACCATCGTAATAATCTTCCAGACCCTGGAAATATAACGTATCTGAGATATAAGAGACCCTGGTCCTATCTTCGCCACGCACTTTTATGTTCAATCCATAGGTTTCAACGCCGTGTAGATGCCTCTTCGGTGTGTTCAGTTCCAGATTGCCGATGGTGTAGACCCCGCCTTCGCTCATCACTTCTACACGTTCCAGAAGGTTTTTGTAATAGTCCAGCACGACCGCATCGCCGCTGTTTGCTATCGCATCTCTGGGGCAGAGCAGCACACCTCTTGGCTTGAAACCGCCTTCGGTCATCGCTTCTATCATCACGTTCACGTCATTTGAATGGTCCAGATGCTTATGACTGAGTACGATGGCGTGCAACTTAGCGGGGTTGAGTCTCGGTTTTGCTGTTGCGAACCGGACGAGGGTACCGGGACCGGGGTCTATGAGTATGTTCGTACCCTTCAAACTGAGGACAATACCAGCAGAAGATCTGGACTGGGTTATCATAACGAATCTCGCACCTGCGGTACCGAGGAATCTTATCTCATCTTTGGACTGCATCTCCTTTTACCCGCGACTAACTGCACGGTTGCCAATCCAGATTTGCGTCTAACAGACTGATAGCATTGTGCACGCAGTATTTAACGCATTCACCACAGTACTTGCAGACTATTGGTTTATTCCTGTTTTTGTCCCATGATATGGCGCCGAGGATGCACGATTGAACGCAGAAGCCACAGCCGATGCACTTGCTCTCTTCCAGTATCACACCGCCACCTCTCCGTACGTTCAGCGCATTCGCCGGGCAGACCTTAGCACATGGCGGATCCTCACATGCACGACAGACGATGATAACAAAGCCACGCTCTATCCCCCCTGCCGATCGCACACGTATAGCGGAATCCACAAGACTACCCTTACCCATGCGCCTTGAACAGGCGAACATGCATTCCATGCAACCTATACATTTATTCACATCAACAGGTACAAGCCTCTTCGTCATCGTTCCTATAATAAAAACCATTGTATAAAAGTTTAATCTTTGCTCCCAACCACGCCCTGTTGGTATACAATCACTTAAGAAATACTATTTAAAACTTTCGGTACTGTCACCTCCTTTCCGAACTCAATTTCTGTTACGCATTCCCGCCCCGGTATCAGCATAAACGCCCAGACAAAAGCCTTGAAATATGAGTAGCCTGGTGAGTAAATGCCGCTCTAAAAGCCTCAAAATAGCCCACGAGCAACGCAGGAATGAATTTGTTTGCCATATACATCACCTCCTATTGTCCAATATGGTTTTATTATATGACTGATTGGTTTGATGAATGGAAAAATACAGGAATATTCACAGCTTTATGCCTGATTACCTCATGCGTGACTAAAAGATGCGCTTAATCTGGCTTCCTAACTTTATAACGCTAATATGTAGAGAATGCGAATCACATGCTCGCTTTGCGTTGTGCAAAGTATAATGGAACCTTCCAGAAGGTATTCAAAAAGTATGCACAGGAATTTCTGCAAAATAAGGGCATATAACCTCAGAACAAATATCTAATGCACCCATTTTTTTATCGCCCAACCAATTGGTTAAACAATGGACACGTGCATCTATCTTGTAAGAGCGGTGATACTCATCACCATCGGTGTACTGGCTGCGAATATCGTGCTGGAGAGCAACTTTATGCGGCTGTTGATGCCCGTAATTGAACCTTTCTGTCATGCTTCCAATCTCTCACACGAGAGCATACTCGCAATATTCGCTTCGTTCTTCAATCCCACAGCGGGTAAATCCACACTCGCAGGCTTCTATCATGCCGGTAAAGTCAGCGGCGATGAAGCAACCGTCACCGTAGTTATGTGCACATTCCCGATAGTGGCGGGTGAATCGCTCTTCAGGGTCCAGGCGCCCATTGCTATCGTACTCCTCGGTCCTTTCATCGGCGGTATTTATATCGGACTCAATCTCCTATCTGCATTCATCCAGAGCTTCAGCGCTTTCATTTATTCCAGATTGCGCTACTCACGGTCACAGCATGGTGTTCATGACCGCATCAGCATCCCGGCTAACAGCCTGACAGTACATGAATGGCTCACATCGGCATTGAAAAAGTCATTTCATGCATTGAAGAAGATAATACCAATTACCGTGGTTTCATTCATCGCCGTGGATACACTCTTCAAACTCGGGCTCATGACTCACATCAGCCTTCTATTCGAGCCAGTATTGCGTGTGCTTGATTTACCCGGAGAGTGTATAACCGTCCTCCTGGCGGATTTAGCGCATTTCTCCGCAGGTTACGCTACCGTCGCCGCATTGCTCAGCAACGGTGCAATAACGCCCAAACAGGCTATCATCACACTCCTCATCGGGAGTCTGATTATCATCATCCTCATATACCTCAAGTACAGCATATCCATGTACATATCACTATTTGGCAAACTCGGACTGAAGATAAGCATTGTCAATCTCTCCTGCAGCTTCGTATCCAAACTGATGACCATCCTGCTCGTGATGCTCCTCATGTGAGCGATTCATGAACCTGCTCTGCAGCTCCACCACCTCCTCGCTCGTCTTCGCTCGGGAATATGCGAGCAGCATCTCCTCGTTCAACCTGAAGAATTCCGCACCCCACTTGAATCTGCTCATTATCGCCCTCGATTGCTCCTGCTCGCCGAGTATGAAGAGAGCAGCAGCGATCGCTTCCGCGGAACTCAGGATGAACGGTCTGCCATAGTTCGTAGGATTTGATGCTATTAGATAGGGTAAAGCACGCTTCCTGCGCTTCAATGCCCTTATCTTCGATTCAAATTCACTTAGCCTGTTCCAGGAGCAATCGAAGACGGTTATACTCCCTGCATCCTTATCACGAGGTGAAAGCGCCTTATCTGCAATGGGTATCAGCAGAATAGTCCTGTAGGGTATCCTCCGTATCGCATTGACCGATTCCATCAACCCCGCCCGTGCTAATTTCCGCGCTGTACATCTCTTCGGGTCGCATTGTCCCGCATCGTAAACATACAGTTTCATAACTGATCATTTTTTCTATATGCACCGAGCTAATATCGTTTAACGTCACGAGCATATTTGAAGTTCCTCCATGTCCGTAAGTCATCGGAGTGAAATTCATGCATTGAAACAGCGTGATATTACAGCTGGATTCGTGGGTGCAATCCTCGGTATTCTATCATTCTACCTTTTCAGTCCGATGAAAAGAAGGAATGAGCAATTTAATATTGGGTGATAAATAGGAGTAGGGGGATATGGTAGAGCAGAGTGCACTGGCGTATCACGCACGCTATCGTGGTAAGATCGGCATAGCACTGAAGGCGCCAGTCCGCAACTATGAGGACTTCGCTATATGGTACACACCGGGCGTGGCAGAGCCGGCACGAGCGATAGAGAGCAACCGGGAGTGCGTGTATGAGTACACAAACAGGGGCAATACCGTCGCTATCATAACTGACGGTACACGTGTGCTCGGACTGGGAGATGTGGGACCCGAGGCGGCACTGCCGGTAATGGAAGGCAAAGCCATGCTATTCAAATATCTGGGCGGTGTTGATGCATTCCCCATCTGTGTGGCAACCAAGGACGCAGATGAGATTGTCAATCTGGCGAGATGGCTGGCTCCCTCGTTTGGCGGTATCAATCTCGAGGACATAGCGAGTCCAAAATGCTATTATATACTTGAACGGCTGAAGCGGGAACTCAGTATCCCGGTATGGCATGACGATCAGCAGGGTACCGCTCTGGTGATACTCGCAGGTGTGAAGAATGCATTGAAACTCGCTGGCAAGAAGCTGAGCGAGGTGAAGATCGCACTTATCGGTGCTGGTGCTGCGTGCATAAGTGTGGCACGGTATATGCAAATTGCGGGTGCGAGATGGGGTAATATGGTAATGGTGGACAGCAAGGGTATACTGAACGAGAGCAGGGAGGACCTGAAGAACATAGCGGAGAAATGGGCTATGTGCATGCGTACGAACAGGGATGGTATAAGCGGCGGTATAAAGGACGCTATGCGCGGTGCTGATGTCTGTATCGCACTATCAAAGCCCGGACCCGGAGTCATAAAGAAGGAGTGGGTGGCTGATATGGCAGATGACGCGATTGTATTTGCATGTGCGAATCCGGTGCCGGAGATAATGCCATGGGATGCGAAGGATGCGGGTGCCAGGATCGTCGCCACCGGGCGGTCTGACTTCCCGAACCAGGTGAACAACTCCCTGGGCTTCCCCGCTGTCTTTCGCGGCGCTCTCGATGTACGTGCAACCCGGATAACAGATGAGATGTGTATAGCGGCAGCAGATGCGATCGCGAGCTATGCGGAGACAAGAGGACTGAGCGAGGATTACATAATACCGAAGATGGAAGAGCGTGAGATGTATGTGACGGAAGCAATCGCAGTCGCAGAGAAAGCGATGGAACAGGGCGTGGCAGCACGCGCGATCGGCGAGGAGGAACTGGAATCTGAGATACGCGAGAAGATATCTGTATCGTGCGTGGTCTCACAGCCATGGGTGTAGAAATGAGACTGAAGGATAAGGATCGCTGTATCCTGCGGATGCTGCTCGATAATGGCAGGTTATCGTATTCAGAGATCGGCAGGCGGTGCGGTATAAGCAGGCAACTGGCTTACGAGCACGTGAAGAAGCTGGTCTCTGAGGGGATAATCAAGAGTTTCTCGATCTGTCTGGACGCGGATAAGCTGGGGTTTGGTTTTATGGCTTATGTATTGCTGATAGTAAAGCCGGATGAGCGCCTGAGGCATGAATTAGCCGAGTTTCTGCGGCGGAGCAGGAATGTAAGGCGGATACAGTTACTCTTCGGGCGGTTTGACTTCTTCCTCGAACTGTTGTTCCGTAACAAGGAAGAGATGACGGATTTCATCAGGCGAATGCACTCCTTCGGCGCTGTCGAGCGGACGGAGACGTTCATAGTCTACCAGACTGTGAAAGATGCGCCGGAAGACCCGTTCCTTGAGTGCCTCAAATGAATGCGCCGGCCGGGATTCGAACCCGAGTTAGAGGCTATTCGCTCCTGTAAGGATTGGCAAGCCTCTGTGATACCACTACACTACCGGCGCATCACTTTATTATGTACTCCTCACCGTTATGCGGTGAAATCGCTTCACAGCCGAACTTATCCCTTGCCCATGATGCGAACTCTTCAGCATGCTCGCCATGCACCGGGAATACAACTTCTGTACCTGAATTACAGAACCGTGATACCAGTTCCTTCAATTCAGAATCACCGGCATGTGCAGAGAAGTCATACTGCTCCACCCTCGCATTCACCTTCAGCACTTCACCGTCCGTCTCCACACAGCCATGCTCCACCAGTCGCCTGCCGTTTGTACCCTCTATCTGATAGCCAGTGAGCAGGATCTTGTTCTTCGGATCTTCATGAATCTTCTTGAGGTAGTACAGTACAGGACCACCATTGAGCATACCGGCGGTTGTAACGATGACAGAGGGTTCAGAAAGCGCCTTCTTACGCCTCTTCGAGTTCACAAATATCGCATCGCTGAATGCTTCGTTTAACGCCTTCGCATCCTTTAAGAACTCGGGATGATGCTTGAACAGGCTGAATACACTCAGCCCCATACCATCCACGTAAGGTGTCACACCATGTGAATGGAGTATCATAACGATCTCCTGCGTCCTGCCAACAGCGAAACAGGGTACAATTGCATTACCGCCGGAGTCCACCGTCTCTTTTATCGAATCAACGAATTCCTCCTCCAATTCCCGCCGGTCACTGTGCTCCCTGCCATAGTACGTGCTCTCTATCAGCAGTATATCAGATCGCGGGAATTCTGCGGGTCTTGCACCGGGTATCAGCCGTGTCTCGCTCAGCTTTATATCACCGGTATAGAAAAGGCTTATATCTTCACTCTCTTTCCTCAGGTATATCGAGGAACTGCCGGGTATATGACCGGCATTGAATAGCTGGAACTCATATTCCGCATCGTAATCCGAGCCATCAAGCACGATTCGCTCTCCATAATCTACTGGATGGGTATGCTGATCCATCCTCCTGATATTGCTCTCGTCGAAGAAACAGAACCCCTGATCCTTACCAACCTTTATCGTATCTCTACCCAGGAGCTGTGCCAGGTCTCGTGTAACAGAGGTGAGATACACCTCAGGCACCCGCTTCCGGTGCGCGGGCATCAAACTCGGTACCATGCCCGAATGGTCGAGATGAGCATGAGAAACGATGACAGATTTTGGTGGTACGCTCTCAAGAGGTATCTCCGGCGGCTCAGAGGGTCTGAGTCCATAATCCATAACAATTCTGTCATCGATCAGTATCGCAGAACGACCGATCTCATTGCAACCGCCAAGGAACTTTATTTTCATCTTCTCTCCTACTGCTCTCGTGCTACACCTAAACGCTCTGTCTTTGTTATCTCTACCCTTCTCAACGGATATACCTTCTTCGCCACCTTGTATATGTCAGAGGATAACTTGCCAAGTATTATCTCCTGAACATACTTACTTAATTCCAATGTTTTTGCTCTATTTATAATTATATCTTCCATCGCTTTTCTTATCTGTTTCACCTGCGTTTCACTCGCCTTCTTCAGTGTGAAACAGGAAGTCTTCACCCGCATCTTCTCCCCGTCTCTGGTTGTGACCTCCACATTGGAATCAACCTTGGAGATACCTTTCCTCGCAAGACTGCGGAGGTAACCGGGATCCACCCTATGCCCGATGAACCTCGTATATGCAGTTGTATGGTCTACATCTTCGATCTCGAGCAGTAACTTCAAGCTGGTATTCTTTATCATCTTGCCCGTGAGGTCGCCAAGGGTCATCTCGATCCGTCTGCCTATCAGCTTTGCTGGCTCGTCTGCGAGTGTCTCACCTGCCTTCATCTCACCGAACATCTTCGGCGCCAGAACAGTGTACCATTGCTTCGCTTTCCATTTATCCTTCGGTCTCTTGTGTACCACGTATCACACCTTCTTTTTATATAGGATTGCATCATATATAAATATGATTGCGGAGGTGAGCCATAACGGATTCAAATAGCTTCTTACCATCACCCCCGCGCTTCGACCGCCACCATTCGGGATCGGTGAAGGGATAAAATGCACGTTCTGGATGCGGCATCATGCCCAGTATGTTCCCTTCGGGATTGCATATCGCGGCGATGTTATAGACCGAGCCGTTAGGATTCCATGGATAAGATGCATAGTTACCAGCGGGATCCACATACCTGAATACTATCTGATCGTTATCCTCCATGAGCCGTATATATTCTTCTTCAATGAAGAACCTGCCCTCCGCATGTGCACATGGCATCTTCAGTATAGCGCTTCTGGGTATACCCTTCGTGAAGATACAACTGCCACGATTCTCATGCTTGAGTAGTGTGGGTCGGCATTCAAAATGTGCGGAGCTGTTCGTTGTCAATGCTGCACACCGTGTGCCATCAATACCGGGCAGTAATCCAAGTTCCACCAGTACCTGGAAGCCATTGCATATGCCCAGTATGGGCTTCCCTTCGGATACAAACTCAGCTAATTCTCTGCTCAGTGTACCTTTCAACCGGGCTGCGAATATGGCACCTGCACGTACATAATCGCCGGCAGAGAAACCACCGGGTATCACCAGCAGATCGTAATCGGCGAGATTGCGCCTATCACGGTTCACCGCGCCTGTCAACTGCTTGAGATGTACCAGTTCTGTGGAAGCACCGAGTCGTGCAAAAGCAAGAGCGGTCTCATATTCACAGTTCGTACCTTCTATCCGGAGTACACATACCTTTATCATCGCTCCGTTATCTCCACCACTTTCCGCCTGCTCCTCGCACCTGCTACAATCTGTACATCGGCATTGAAATATTCTTCGAGTATTTTTATCACCGCACGGTTTGCCTTACCTCTCTCCGGCACTGCTCTTACACGAACCGTCAGCCTGCCATCTGCACCTTCCACCACCTCGTCACTGCTCGAGTTCGGTATTACTTTTATTTCCATTCTCCTACTAATATTCGTTGTCATACATTGTAGTATACGGAGCGAGTAAAAAATGGTGCCAGAGGAGAAAGCGAGGGCGCATGTACTCGTAAAAGGCAGGGTGCAGGGCGTACTCTTCCGTGCGGCGACGCGCGATGAAGCGCGTTTGCGCGGTGTCAGGGGCTGGGTGAGGAATCGGAGTGATGGCAGTGTGGAGGCGATATTCGAGGGCGAGCGGAAGAAAGTGGAGGAGATGATAGAATTCTGCCATTACGGACCGCCCGCAGCCAGGGTATCATCCGTAGAGGTGCGCTGGGAGGAATATACGGGCGAATTCAAGGATTTCTATATCAGATACCGGTGAATTTATATGTTATAGATAACGATGGACAGGAATATAGAAGATGCGATGATAGCGAAGAGGAAAGAGTGGGGCGAAATGCTGACCATACCGAATGATAACATGAATAGAGAAGCAAGCCCGACGGTAACCGTTAGATGTTGAAGTTTCCTGTTGCGTACGGCAGGAGCAGCGATTATTTCCCGCTTCTTATCTTTCGGTTCTTTTACCACCTTGCGTCCTCGTTTGAGCGGTTGCGGTACAATTTCAACCAGGAAACTCTCCTTCACGGCGCCATAACCTGTACTCACAGATATCTCGCCTGGCTCGGGTACTGAACCGGTATAAGCCTTGGGCAGACGAGCAATCGCAGCTATCTTCTCCTCTTCTATCACATACACGTTATCCTGCAGTAGCATCACCATATCCTCTATCTCTTCGCTTAGCGAGAAATGGAGATGCGAAGGTTCACCATGATTGTGTATGATGATCTCAAAGCTCGTCTCTTCTCCGACACTCAGCGGGATACGGAGTACCTCATGCTCAAATTCTATGGTATTCTCACCTTTACGACTGAGGTATATCCGCTGCTGGATCTTACCCGTGCGATTCATCTCTAAGGTCTGGTGGCAGCAGATTGGGGATGCCATCTTCGATTGGATATCGCTCGTCACAGTGTGGGCAGTACAGAACGCCCTTGATAACCTCACCATCTGCAGCCTCTTCCTCTATATTCAGTTCCAGATCGCCTTTACACAGCGGGCAGGCGAGTATATCCATCAACTCTTTCTTCATGCTCACTCTATATTTGACCTTTGTCATATTAAGTATTTGGACAAAAAGTAATTTGACATATTCTTAGAGTACCTTACGGAGCCAGAAAATGTCAGAAAGCACACCAGCTTTGCGCAATCGCTGTTCAGATGCCCGTTTTATTTAACACACCATACATCATCTCATTCATTTCTCTCCTTTAATTCAACTAACTTCTCATCACACAGATCTGCGAAGGATATCCTGGGTTTAAACTTTTCTGTACCCTTATTTTTCTCCTGAACTGGTTGAAATATGAACGCTCTTTTCAAACCCAAATTTAACTGGATTGAAACGAATTATTCCGGGTTTTAGAAACAGCGATTGGAACCTATCTTGCTGAATTAGAACATCACAGGAACCTGAATACCCCGGGCAGCCGGTCACCTGTATACCGCCTGAGTGCATCAGACCAGTTATGGGGTTCCAGCCCCTTCTGCGCAAGCAGTACCGCAGCCCAGCGCTCCAGACCCACACCCGAACAGCCAGACCAGAGTTCCTTACCACTCTGCAACTTCACACTGAACCCTTTTGGGTATTTATCACCGTTTATACTCACATTCTGGAATTCCAGCCATTTACCACTGTAAGGCAGGATAGCCTCAAAATCCACAGTGCCCACCTCCTTCAATTCCGCGAGACCTGCCCGACCTTCCTGTGCCATGAACCATGGCGTAACCCATGCCTCACGCCATTCTATATCCAGTATCTCATCGAATATACGGCGGTATCGCATACGTAACTCCTCCGCATGGCTTATCACCTGCTCCTTCGTGCCAATCCATACGATTTCCACACGATGGAACTCATCCAGCCGTTCTATACCATGCAGCCCGCCACTTTCATACCTGTGTGAAGTGCCAGACCGGTCGAAGACCTTTATCGGTAATATATCATCAGGGATGGTCCTGCCCTGGATGAATACCCAGAACGGTGGACACTGGGCATAGCACATCCCACCTACCGGCTCTATTCGCTCCATTATCATATCGAGTGGCACTTCATTCGTGATTTTGTAATAATCCATCACATCCTCCCAGTATTCAGGGTCTCGTGTCTTCGGCGTGCAGACGTAATACACCTCGGGATAGATGCCTTTTGCATGCCCTGAACGTTTCCATACAGCCCATGGCACGAATTTCGGGAAGATCATCTCCACATACCCTAAGGGTCTCAACACCTCCTCTATCAATATCTGTTCGAATGCTCTGAAAATCCGTGTTGGCTGTGGTCCGTAAATCCACTGACCACGTCCCGCAGCGTGCACTATCCAGCCACGTTTGACCATCTCTTCCGTCGGGTCTTTATCAAACTTCCATTGCCTGTGCTCGCTCTCGAATAGCAGTTCCCAGTGCTCACTCTTGCCCTTCCAGCTCGCCGCTTCCCTCTTGTCCTCCAGCAGCTTCAACAGCCTGTCCGGTATCCGCCGTTCAAGTGCGGCATAATCTACATCGAGCACGAGAGTCAGCCGCCCATCTTCATGCTTCAGTGTGCGAACAAATGGCAATCGCTTCAATTTGATGCTCGTATCCCACTCAAGTGAGACTTCATAGCTCTTTATTTCTATAGCCCTTATCCCGATCCGGTGACGTGCGAGTAACCTGCTAAGCCCGTTCTTCAATCTGAGAAGGGCATCATGTGCACGCACGAACCGGTCGGAACGTATCTCCAGCTCTAATGTATCGTCAGACACACTACAATGCTCTATTATAGCGCCGCAGCCCGGAGGTGCTCCTCGTTTCAGCAAAGGCTCTGCACGGTCACGCATGAATGCCGCCAGCTCATCTCTTATGGCTTCCAGAGCGCCGCTGCATCTCACTACCGCCACCAGCCGGAACTGAATATCAGGCATAATTTAGTACCATATGGCTCCTTATCCTTATCATTTACACCTCCTTGCTATTTAAATGTTCAGAGTAATATAGAAGTATGGTGGAACCACGAGTGCGTAAATTATACGAAGCGATGTTCGC
>JAODGP010000003.1:25760-26972 GCA_025464345.1 Methanosarcinales archaeon
CCGCCGGTGGATGAATTCCATGCTGAACTGGCGGAATTCGTTGGTATGGACGAGGCGAGGGTTGTACCGGGTGCGAGACGGGGATTCCAGGCGGTTACTTCTTCGCTGCTCGATAAAGGAGACATCGCACTCCTCTCTGACCTCGGGCATTATACCGAGTATTTAGCGGTTGAGGTCGCCGGTGGCGTGGTGAGGGAGATACCCTCGGGCGATTCTAAGATCGTCACCGGTGATGCCGTTGCTGATACCATAGAGCGGGTAGAGGCGACAACCGGGAAAAAGCCGAAACTGATCATTGTTGAGCATTTCGATTACAGCTACGGGAACGAGCACGATGTGCGTGGCATAGGAAAGGTAGCGAAGGAGTATGGAATCCCGTTCCTTTATAATGGCGCTTATTCCGTCGGCATGGTACCGGTGAACGGTAAGGATATCGGTGCTGATTTCGTCGTTGGCTCCGGGCATAAAGGCATGGCTGCGGTTGCTCCTTCCGGTATACTCGCGACGACCGAGGAATGGGCACCCATAGTATTCCGAATGGCAGATGTCACCGGTGACATCTCCGCCAGGCGGTTTGAGCATAAGGAGACTGAACTGCTCGGCTGCACACTCATGGGTGGCACCATAATATCAATGATGGCTTCTTTCCCGCGTGTTAAGGAGCGAGTGAAGCACTGGTCAGAGGAGGTTGAGAAATCGAACTATTTCATTCGCGAGTTCCTCCGTATAGCAGGTAATAAAATAATGAGTGAATATCCACGCAAACATACACTCTCAAGGGTTGATACCCGTAACAGTTTCGATAAAGTAGCACGAACACATAAGCGGCGCGGGTTCTTCCTCAGCGATGAGCTGAAGCGCAGGGGTATAATAGGCGAATTCGAGGGTTCTACCCGGGTATGGAAATTAAACACCTATGGTCTGAGCTGGGAGAGGATACGATACCTCGCTGACGCGTTCCTGGATATAGCCCGGAAATACAAGCTGCCGGTTGGATGATACCTCGCCACCCTCTCCTGCCGGGACAGAAGCACTATTTGTTAGCTACTGAAGCATGCTATTACCGATGACTGCGAGCACAGACCTGAACTTATGCCTTGCAAGGTGCCGCTTCGCGAACTCGAAGAAAATCATCTTTGATAGTAACTGTTGCCTTTTCTTCTTTAGTCTAATAGCGGGTATCCAGTCATAATAAACCTTTCTGTTGGCATC
>JAODGP010000023.1:0-30428 GCA_025464345.1 Methanosarcinales archaeon
GTTCGAATCGCATCGGGCCCATCCATACGATCAGCATTGCTGGAGCAGGAGGTGTTCCGGTCGGACGAACAGCTCTTTTGTCTTTTTACGCCCCCGCACACCATCTGATACTCGCACAATGAACGCTCTGCCACGTTCTCCCACCACCTCGCCGGTCATACCATGGAATCGCCGATGTGGCATCCCTTTATGAACGCTGGGGTCTATGCGGATATGAACTTTATCACCCGGCTCAAACCTCTGGATCGCTCTGCTTATGGGAGACAACCCCCGAGCCCTCTTATTCTTACTCAACTTCTTCCTCGTCTTCTTCCTCATACCATGCGAACGTGCCATTTCTTTTTTGCACCTTGAGAATTTGAACTCTTTTTATAATATGAATGTATATTATAATTTGAGATGCTGATTGAATTGCCGAGGCACACCGAGATATTTGGTTCGGTAAAGATCCATGAATTGCAACGGGTGTTAAAACTGGATTCCGGAGGTTCCGAGAATCCTCGAGCCTGTGATATCGCATTTGAGGATATAAAGGAAGTCTTGAAGGAGCTTGCCATCATTGTACCCATAAAGAATGAGAATATACATCTGCTGGAGGGCGTTCTAAGGGCTATTCCCTTTGATTGTACCGTTATTGTGGTTTCAAACAGTACCAGAGGTCCTCAGGACATATATAAGATGGAGCATGACGTGATAACCAATGTACATAACCTTACGCAGCAGGAAATGCTTGCTATACATCAGAAAGATCCCGAACTGGGCTTCTCATTCCATGATGTCGGTTATGATTATATCCTTGATCATGACAGGCTGGTCAGGGATGGCAAAGCCGAGGGGATGATAATAGGCATGCTACTGGCGAAGGCACTGGGTAAGAAGTTCATTGGCTTCGCAGACGCGGACAACTACATCCCCGGCTCGGTTCGTGAGTATGTGATGGATTATGCGGCGGGATTCTGCATGTCCGAGTCACCTTACACTATGGTACGGTTGCACTGGCGATATAAGCCGAAGGTGGTGGAGGATCGCCTGTATTTCAAGAAATGGGGCAGAGTGAGTGAGACGACGAACAAGTACCTCAATCTGTTACTATCAACCACGACGGGTTTCGAGACGCGAGTCGTGATAACAGGTAATGCAGGCGAGCATGCGCTGACTGTGAAGCTCGCTGATATCATGAGCTATTCCACAGGCTATTCTATCGAGCCTTATCACTTCGTGTATCTCTTCGATGAGTTCGGCTTGAAAGCGGAGAAGATAGTATACAGGGATGCAATAAGCGAGGGTATTGAAATCTTCCAGATAGAGACGTTGAACCCGCATATACACGAGGAGAAAGGAGAGGAGCATATCAAGAACATGCTACTCGGCTCCCTCAGCACGATTTATAACAGCAAGCTCTGTAACGATTATGTGCGGCATAAGGTGCTTGAAGAGCTGGTGGATATACTTGAGGTGTATAAGCCGCCGGATACGTTTGTGATGCCACCAATAGGTGATATTAATGCGGATGAATTCTTCAAACAGGTGAGTACATATTCCGATACGTTTTTATGGTTAAAGCCCGGTATGATCGAGAGCAGAGTGGATGAAGAGGCGTATTTGCGACGTTTTAAGGCGGAAGCAGTGAAATGAATGCCGTTCTTTTCACAGACCTCGATGGCACTCTTCTCAGTCTCTCTGATTATTCCTACGATGTGGCACTCCCTGCTCTCGCGGCATTAAAGGAGCGTGGAGTGCCCGTTGTGTTCTGTACCGCGAAGACATTGAGCGAGAACGAATATTACCGTGCCGTGCTGGGTATCAAAGACCCTTTTATTGTTGAGAATGGCGGTGCAATCTTCATCCCTCAGGACTACTTCTCTTTTGAATTCACCCATGGTAAGGAGCAGGGGCATTATTATGTCATCGAGTTTGGCGCACGATACGATGAGTTGCGGGCGGCACTGAACGCTATAAGGGCGGAAACGGGTTTTAAAATCACAGGGTTCGGTGATATGACGGTGGCTGAGGTGGCGAAAGATGCGAATCTGAGCATAGAGCAGGCGATGCGAGCGAAAGCCAAGGTATATAATGAGAGCTTCAGATTTGACGAGCCGAAGGATAAGGAACCGATATTGTTCGAGAAGGTGCATGAGAAAGGGTTCAGTATCACGCATGGTGGACGGTACTATAACATACACGGGAGGAATGCAGACAAGGGCAGAGCGGTCAAAACACTCACGAAACTGTTCAAACGTGAATATGGTGCCGTGATGACGATAGGTGTGGGCGACAGCAAGAACGACATACCCATGCTGAAAGCAGTGGATCAGCCAGCGGTTGTGAGGAGACTGGACGGTACATGGCTCGATATCCAGCTTGAGAACCTGTATAAGGCTGAGGGAGTGGGACCTGAGGGGTGGGTGGAGGTGGTGGAGAAGTTTATATTATAGTGGGTCCGATGCGATTCGAACGCATGACCTTCGCCTCGTAAAGGCGACGTCATAACCACCTAGACCACGGACCCTTCCAATTAAAATTGATTTCTTATATATTTATCTCTTATTTTAAGATAAGATGCGAGGCGGATTCAGGAAGGGAATAAGTCCAAAGAAGTTGAACCAGATGATGAAACAGACGGGAATAAACGTAGAAGAGCTGAGCGATGTCAGGGAAGTGATAATAAGGACGGCAGATACTGAGCTGGTATTCACCGAGCCCGCAGTTACAATTGTGGATGTCAAGGGTGCCAAAATGTATCAGATAGCGGGGACACCGGAGGAGCATATCCGGATATCAGATGATGATGTGAAGCTGGTGATGGAGAAAGCGGGCTGCAGTGAAGAGGATGCGAGAGCGGCACTGGAGGATGCGAACGGAGATCTTGCGGATGCCATCTCCAGGCTCTGTGAGGAATGAAGACCCTACCGAGGAGAATAGGAATCGTATGCAGAGGTGAAGCGAGAGATATACCGGTATTGAAGGAGCTGGTCGAGGGTGTTGTTGCCGATATCGAGATCATACCAGATTTGGATTCGGCTAAAAAACTCGGACTGCGTGGTCAGAGGATAGAAGATATGGACGTGGATTTACTGGTCTGTGTCGGTGGTGATGGCACTATACTGCGTACCCTCCATTATTTAAAGCGTCCTGTACCTGTACTGGGTGTTAATACCGGTATGATAGGGTTCTTAGCACGGATTCAGCCTGAGAATGCGGTATCCAGCCTGAGAAAGATCGTATCCGATGGTTTTGAAGTGGAGAGGCGAGAGCGGCTCTCTGTTCATGTGATGGAAGAGAAGATGCCGTATGCGATGAATGAAGCGGTAGTGATAACAGCGAAGCCGGGTAAGATGCTACATTTCGCGATATTCGTGGATGCTGAAGAGCTGGAGGAGCTGAGAGCTGATGGTGTCGTATTCGCCACGCCGACCGGCAGCACGGCGTATGCGATGAGTGCGGGTGGACCTATCGTGGATCCGAAAGTGAATGCAACTATAATAGTACCAATTGCACCTTTCAAACTCTCAGCGAGACCCACGGTTGTTGATATAAATAGCGAGATAACACTGGAGCTACGCGGGACAAAGGATGCGGAACTGGTCATAGATGGTCAATTTTATCGAAAACTGAGGAGCGAGGAGAAGATAAAGATAACGAAGGGTGAACATGTTCTATTTGTAAAACTACCGGACAGGTACTTCTCACGGCTACAGGACAAGTTGCGAAGCGGGAAAGACATATAATATGAAGTCATTATTGATTGGTAAGGAGTGTAAAGAGGGATGAAGGAAGGGAGGATATTCGCACAGAACCTTAATTTAAAGGAGGTTATAGATTCTGAAGGGCGAGAGCTGGGCGTTTTGCATAACATCGTGATGGACCCGGAGACGGGTATTCTGACCGAGCTCGTGATAGAGCCGGCATCTGGCATGGACACGAGCGGGTTTAAGAGGGATAAGAATTACATATTCATACCATTCGATGCAGTCAGGTCTGTGCGGGACGTAATAGTGCTGGATAGTGATAGGCTGAGACGGGCGTGACGGGATTCGAACCCGCGATTTGCAGCTTAGGAGGCTGCCGCCGTATCCTGACTAGGCCACACGCCCAATATTTAATTAAGTTTTATTCTTTGTAAACCTCTTTTCGTTTTAACATGAGTTCATTGCAGGAAGAGGTGAAGCGAGCGGCGGAGGTAATAAAGAAGCATGAATATGCCAGGGTGGTATCACACTACGATGCAGATGGTATAACTGCTGCCGGTATACTCTGCAGTGCTCTTATTCGCATGGGTATGCAGTTCCACGCAACGATAACAAGCAAGCTTGACAGGGCATTCATAGCCGGGCTGGATGAAGAACTTGTTATCATAGCAGATATGGGTACTGCGCAGATGGACCTGATCAGTGAGTTTCTGGGTGATACTGATGTGGTGATCATAGATCATCATACCGCATCTTCTTTTAACTGCCCTTCTTCCTCCGTCCTCATCAACCCCAATCGCTTCGCAAGCAATGCTGAGCTCTGTGCCGCGGGCATTTCTTATCTCGTTGCGAGGCTGTTAGGTGCGGAAAGGGATAAACTTGGCAATGTTGATCTTGCGGGTCTTGCAATTGCAGGCACGATGGGCGACAAACTCCCAATGGACAGGGGGATAAACAAACTCATTCTGGATGAAGCGATAGAGGAGGGGGTCATCACTGCACGAAGAGGGTTGAAACTGGGCGATGGTAAGATTCGCGATTTGATTCTCTACGCCACAGACCCGTATACACCACTTGCGGGTAAGCCAGACCGTGTGGATGCATTTCTGCAGGAGCTTGGTATAGAGGGTGAGCGTAACGCAACCCACCTGGATGAGGAAACACTCGAACGATTGTCTTCTGCATTATTAGCCATTGCGAACACGGACGAGGATGTGCTGGTAGGAACAACCTATAAACTCAATTTTGAAGTGGTACAAGATGCGCTGGATTTCATGCGTATGGTGGACGCATGTGGCAGATTTGGTAAGGGTGGCATGGGCATAGGGCTCTGCCTGCGCGAATCGAGTCTGGTGGAAGAGGCGAGAGCACTGTACATGCAGTTCCAGAACAAACTCGTGTCCGAGCTGACCAGGCTGGAAACAGCGAAAAAAGAGGATGGTATAAAAGAGCTTTCGAATATATGCTACCTGTACGTACAGGAGAAGGGTATAACCGGCGTTCTGGCTGGTATCATCGCTGAATACGTGCATACAGAGAGTCCTGTGATTGTATTGAACCGTAAAAATGAGCACAGTGATGTTAAAGTATCGGCACGATGCAGTAAGAAACTGCTGGAGGAGCGCGGGATAAATCTTGCGGAAGCGCTGGAGCATGCAGCGCACGAAGTGGGTGGCTATGGTGGCGGGCATCCCGTAGCGTCCGGTGCATCCATCCCTGAAGGCACCGAGGAACGATTCCTGGCTGCTGTTGACCGGATGATAGGTGAGCAGATGCACAAAGGTGCGGGTAAATGGACATAAACGCTGTAATATCCACCTATCGCGCGGCGATAAACCGGCATTTAGAATCGTTCCTGACGATGAAGGAGGAGGAAGCAGCCAGGATATCGCCATATGTGCGGGAGCTGGTGGCGAATGCGAAGGAGTATACACTACGGGGTGGCAAGCGGCTCAGACCCATATTCTTCATCTATGGCTATAAGTGCTTATCAGCAGTGGACGAGGAAGCGATTATAGATGCCGCTATCAGCATTGAACTGATGCAGAGCTATCTACTGATCCATGATGACATAATGGACGAGGATGAACTGCGAAGGGGTAAGCCCACATTCCATGTACTCTACCGTGAGAAATGCGAGCGTGAATTCGGGCAGTTGAAATCTGCCAGATTCGGTGAGAATATGGCGATTATCACCGGTGACCTGCTGGAGTCATACGGTGAGGAGGTGCTGGCAGGTGCGGATTTCGATGCACGATATGTAAGGAAGGCACTGTGCAAATACCTGGAGGTGGTGAGGAATGTGGGCTACGGGCAGATACTGGATGTCCTCTCGGAACGCAGAGGGACTATCACAGCCGATGAGGTGCTGATGATACATAAACTGAAGACTGCGAGCTATACGATAGAGGGACCCCTTCAGATCGGTGCCATTCTGGCGGGTGCGGAAGAGAGCGACCTGAGGGTCATGAGCGATTATGGTATACCGCTTGGCATAGCGTTCCAGATACAGGACGATATACTCGGCATGTTCGGCGATGAGCACAGGATAGGCAAGCCCGTCGGTTCTGACATACGTGAGGGTAAGAAGACACTGCTGATACTGCATGCGCTGGAGCACTGCGGCGATGCCGAGCGGCGATTCATAGAGGATAAGCTGGGAAAGAGGCTCACAGTGGATGAGATAGAAAGGGTGAGGGAGATAGTGATAAGAACAGGCTCGCTCGATTATTCCCGGGGTATGGTAAGGGCTAATATTGAGAAGGCGAAGGAAGCGATGAAGAACTCGGATTTCCGTGCGGAGGCGAAGGAATTCCTCATAAATATCTGCGATTATATAGCCAGGCGTGAGTATTGAATTATCTGTCACGGTATGGGACTTCAACGGTCATGAGCTCCTTCGCCACCTCCACATTCTCGAATACCTGCTTCGCTTCCGCTTCCAGCCTGGCTGCACTCTCAAGGTCGGAATATCGTGCACTTATGTGTGTGAGTATCAATCTTCGCACACCTGCCTGTTTCGCCACTTCCGCAGCTTCATAAGCGGTGGAATGCATGTAGTCTATCGCGTACTGCTTCACTTCCTCGGACATCGAGCCATCATGTATGAGCAGGTCAGCGTCTCTGCTCGCCTCCACAACGCTCGCACAGGGTCTCGTATCGCCGGTATACACAATCTTACGCCCGGGTCTCGGCGGTCCCAGCACCTGCTCAGGTCTTATCTCACGCCCGTTAACGGTGACTGTATGCCCGGATTGCAATTTAGAGAATAGCGGACCGGGTTTTAGACCGAGTTCTATCGCTCTATCACGGTTGAACCGCCCGGGTCGCATATCCTCCTCCAGGACATAGCCTATACTCGTGACGTTGTGCTCGGTCTTTATCGCTTTGATACTGTATTTATCACGCCTGACCACGGAGCCGGGCTCCAGTTCTATCGCCTTCACCTCGAAGCCCTTGCCAATATAACCGAGCGATAGGAGATGATATAGGAATTTATCCACACGTCGTGGTCCGAAAATCTCCAAAGGCTCTTTGCGCCCCTGTAACGCCATCGTCTGCAATAGACCCGGAATGCCGAGCACGTGGTCGGCATGGAAATGCGTGATGAATATGGCACGCACAGCCATGCCCGTCTTCGCTCGCATCATCTGACGCTGTGTGCCCTCTCCACAGTCGAATAGCATCAGCTCTCCCTCCCGGTTCACCGCTATTGCCGATGGGTTCCTGTTCGGCGTGGGCGTTGAGCCACCGGTGCCGAGGAAAGTTATACGGAGCATTATATAGGCTTTTAAAACCCTTTACTTAAATATATATCCACGCACACAGTCTCTTCTCCACGCATTCCAGTATAAGATACAGACATAGACCGAGCAACGCCATAGCCACCATCGAGGCATATAACGCGGGATAATCCATCCTGCTCCACGCATACATGATCATGTAACCCAGCCCTTTCTCTGTGGCAAAGGATTCAACGAAGAAGAGCACTGCGATTGATGTTCCCACGCTTATTCGCATAGCCGTGAGTATCTTCGGCAGACACGCGGGTAATATAACATGCCTGTATATGTCTTTTGCGGTCGCACCCAGGGATAGCAGCGAGTATATGTAGTTCGTGCTCAGATTGCGTGCCGCGTCGCGCGTGGTCACCAGAATCTGGAAGAATACTATTATCGCTATCAGTACTATCTTAGAGAGATCACCGATACCAAAGAGGAGAATGATCAGAGGCAGGAGCACTATATGCGGTATCGGGTACAGCAGATAAATAACCGGTGCAGTGTACTTATCAACCCGGTTGATGTAGCATAGTAGACCGAGAGGCACGGCGAACGAGCCCGCAAGTGCGATACCGTATACGACCCTGAAGGTACTGATGAGTATATGATAGCCGAGATCAGCCCTGATACCTGCTATGAATGCATAAAATACCGTCGGAGGCGCCGGCAGTTCCGGTGAAGCCAGCAGTAGCGATGCGAGATACCAGAGCGCTATCAATAGCAGTGCAGCGATTATATAGCTGGTGGGATGTTCTGCCTGACCTCGCGGCATTTAGTGAAGAAAGCCTCCTTGCTTCTATAATTCTCGTCACCCACATTTAAATTCTCTATTATCTTCGCCACATGACCCGGTCTGGGCGTGAGTACAATTATCACCTTACCGAGAAATACCGCCTCCTCTATGCTGTGGGTCACCAGTACCATTGTCATCCCGTTATCCTTCCACAACTCGAGCAGGAAATTCTGCAGCGTTTCACGCGTCAGCGCATCAAGCGAGGATAACGGCTCGTCCATCAGCAATATCTTCGGTTTTAACGCCAGTGCCCTCGCAAATCCCACCCGCTGCTGCATACCCCCGGATAACTGCTTTGGATAGTGATTTGCGAAACTGCTCAGCCCCAGCTTATCCATAAGAGATAGTGCTATCCTCCTTCGCTCGCTCTTCGGTATGCCACGTATCTGTAAGCCCAGAACGACATTCTCATAGACGGTCTTCCACGGGAATAGCCCGTAATCCTGCAGTATCAATGCCACTTCCCGTGGCTCTGCACCGAGCTGTACCCTGCCCCCTGTTGGCTTCAGAATACCAGCCAGGATGAACAGGAGGGTGGACTTACCACAGCCAGAGGGACCGATGATCGAGCAACTCGCACCGGCGGGTATCACAAAATTGACATCACGTAATGCCTCTGTGCCATCCGGATATACCATGCTCAGCTTCTTCGCTTCTATCATTCACCCCACAGCTCACCCGCTCCAGACAGTATCTTCATACGAGACCGGGTTCTGGACCATATTCTTGCTCCGCATCCATTGGATAACCGAATCAAAATCCGCCTCCGGATAGGGCTGCGGCTGCATATACGTAGCCATCTTATAGCCCGGTGCTATCTGCGCGGGCATGTGCGTCTTCTCCACAAGTAGCGCGCGGTACTTCTCGGGATCCGCATTTATACGCCGTACTGCATCACCGTATGCCTCCAAAAACTTATGCACCGCCTCAGGATTCGCATCTACGAAATCGCCACGGAATACTATCACGGTCTGCGATATCGTCCGGTTTTCGAGCATAGAATCTGAGATCACCAGTTTAGCACCACTGAAAAGTGCATAACTCGCCAGCGGCTCGGGTAGCGTAGCAGCGTCTATCTCACCGCTCAGCAGCATCTGCATACGCAATGGCACCTTCTTCACCTCCACCTTCTCCACCGGCGTGGCTCCTATCAAAGCATCAGTTATGTATTCTATGATGGTATTGCTGGAGATGCCTATCTTCTTGCCGTTCAGGTCGCTGACCGAGGTTATGCTGGAACGAGGCGATGCGAGTATGGCGAACCGCATCTTATCCGGCGTCTCCTGCAGCTCAAGCGATACTATACGGATGTCATAGCCTGCGTTTCGTAACAGAATCACACCCACAGGATCGTTCTCCGCAGCTACTATCTCGCCCGCCGTCAGCGCACTATCGCGTTCCATAGCGCTCTGAAACGGTACTATCTCAACATTCAGCCCATAACTGCTGAATATCCCATCCTGTGCGGCGACGTAATAAGGCAAAGTCGCTTCGTCCGGCATCAGTCCTACCTTTATAGCTCCTGTCTCGTGTTTCGTTACACAGCCACAGCACACCAGAGCCACCACAACCAGCGCAATGAATATCTCCTTACGCATGGTTGCCTTTTCATGATCAGCTAATTTAAATCTGTTCTTTACTGTACTCCACACCCTTATTTATGAATATATCACGATATGCGCTTCTTCTCTTTCTTCTCAACCACGATCCGCTCTATGCAGGTATATGGATAATTACCGGTCTCGTCCTTCTCCTCTGATTTCACCATATCCCAGATGGTAAGCAGAGCCACAGATAGACCATGCAGTGCATCCATCTCCACACCGGTCTTACCGACCGACTTGACCGTCACTCTCGCATTTATTACACACTCGCCCACCCGGAATTCAACATCTACCGAGTCTATATTCACGGGATGGCACAATGGAATCGCTTCTGGCGTCCTCTTAACTGCGAGAATCGCCGCTATCCGGGCACAGGCGAATACATCTCCCTTCTTTATCTCGCCCCTCTTCACCTTCTCGAGCGTACGGGCGCTCAATTTAATACTGCCCGATGCCACCGCCGTTCTCACCATTGCCTCTTTTCCACTTATATCCACCATGCGTGCCATCTCTAATGGATGTATGTTTAAAACATAAGAGCATAGAATCAATGATTTGTTTTAATATGTCCATAGAAAGTGGGTATTTACGATGAACCCAATCCAGTCAGCCCTTTTAGGTATGCTCCAGGGGATTACGGAATGGCTCCCGATAAGCAGCCAGGGGCAGACAGCGCTTGTTATGCTGAATTTTATGCAGATAGATGCGGAGCACGCTATATCAGTTGCTGTTTTCCTTCATACAGGAACAATGCTTGCGGTTCTTATCAGATTCAGAAAAGATTTCGTCTCAATGCTGAACCGTGAGTCAAAACTGTTAAGGCATATCGTGGTTGCGACGGTATCAACTGCGATCACAGCAGTGCCCCTTCTCTTTCTCCTTCTGTTTTCCATCGAAAACCTCTTTGAAAAAGGAGCGATTACCACTCTTTTAACGGGTGCAATAGGTATTATGCTAATATTAACAGGGCTAATACTCGGAGTACAAAAGCGAGCAGGCAACAGCGGCTATCGGTCTCTCGACGAGATAACGACGCGGGATATGGTTTTTGCGGGGCTTGCACAGGGATTCTCTATTTTACCCGGTATATCCAGGTCGGGAACGACAATTACCATTCTGTTGATGAGCGGCATCAGACAAGAACTCGCATTGAAGTTATCTTTTCTTATGAGCGTTCCCGCGGTGTTTGGTGCTATTGTGTTGTTTGAAGTCAGGGGAATATCAGCTATTGCAACGAGCGATGCCGCAATTATGGTGCTCTCATCTTTTATAGCTGGATATATAACGATGGATATTCTGCTAAGGTTTGCGAGGAGTGTGAATTTCTCGATTTTTTGTATTTCTTTAGGTGGTTTTACACTTCTGTTATCTTTACCTGTATTTGTATAGAACACAAGATCTGCATATTCTCTTCTTTCTAAGAGACTGCATAAAGAAGTTGTACTTAAAGCTGCGAATTACGGCGTGTACATGCTTATAGAATAGCCGAGTCCATAGGGTTCAATCCATTTCCTCGAAGAAGAACTCGTTGCATAACGGGTCTTCAGCCAGATAATCGCCCGTGTGGAGATATGCACGCACACGACATCCACCGCACAGGTCTCTATTCCTGCATCGTGCGCATCTACCCTTCACCTTCCTCCCCCTCAGTGAGATGAACACTTCGGAATCGAGTATCTCACGAAGCCCCATATCCTTTACGTTGCCGGCTTTCACATCCAGCAGCGGGCATGGTACAACATCGCCGTTCGGCTTGATTGAGAGCATACCAGTTGCGGCACGGCAGCCAGGCGGTTCAGAGAAGAAGAAATCAGGCACGAAAAGCCCCTCCTCCGCTTTCCTCTTCAGTATCACCCAGTATTGCGATGCCTGTGTGGTGCATATATCAATACTCTTTCCTAACCTGCGCTGTTCATCGTATAGCAGTAGCAGATTACTTATGTATTCCTCTATCCCCAGTTCATCTGCGGGTATTCTCTCTTTGCCCCTGCCCAGTGCTATATAATGGAAGAACCTGCACTGTCTGGCACCCAGCTCCAGTGCGGTGTGGATTATCGCCGGGGTCTCTTCTTCGTTCTGCTTCATTATACAGGGATCAATAACGAGTTCCATACCCGCTTCTTTACACAATCGCGCAGCCCTCACCGCTTTATCGTATACTCCCGAGCCCCTGATCCTGTCATGTGTTGCCCGTCTTCCGTCAAGAGGGATGATGACCTCTTCAATACCCGCCTCTTTCATTCGCTTTACACGCCTGGCATTGAGCATTGTACCATTGGTTGCGAGCGTTAAACGTAAACCCATCTCATTTGCATATTCTATGAGCTTGAATATATCTTCCCGCATCAGTGGCTCTCCACCACCAAAAGTGATATTCGCATCAGATCCGAAGACAGAAGCTATTTCGTCTATGAGCTCATAAGCCTCCACTGTTGTGAGCTCGTCATCCAGCGGTGTACCCGCGATATAGTAGCAATGCAGGCAGCGGAGATTACAGGCACGCGTCACGTTCCAGTTGATACTGTACATCACTACTATTTATCCGTAGCATGCCTTTATCCTTTTGATATGAACGGGGACTTAAGGCGAGTGCGAATCATTGCGGATTTCCAGTTTGGCACAGGTAGCGGTGAAGCACTCTTCCCGGACAGTGTCGAGTTTACACGCACAAGGAGCGGGCGAATAGCGCAGATAAAGGATAAGGGCAGGCGAATAGCGACGTTAAGGAGCTATGATGGGTTACTCACACTCGGTATCGAGGGTGCTGAGCGTTTGCGGCGCTTCCTCGCGTATCCGCGTATGCGGGTCGTTATGAATGATACCGTCAGGGAATTCATAATAGCGGGCGGCACCGCGTTCTGTAAACATGTTGTGGAAGTGGATCCAGGGATAAGGGCGTACGATGAGGTGATAGTGGTGGACGAACAGGATGAACTGCTGGCAACAGGCAGAGCGATGCTATCGCCGGAAGAGATCAAATCATTTGAACACGGTGTCGCAGTTAAAGTGAGATACGGCGCTGCTGCAACAAAAATTTAAGTTATGCTACCTGTTTATTATACAACCTGAATATCATGGCAATCTGGGATGTATTGAGGGATAAGAGGCTCACCATCGCTACTGCAGAGTCATGTACGGGTGGGCTGGTATCTCATTTAATAACAAACGTTCCGGGTAGTTCCGACTATTACAGGGGCGGTGTGGTCGCCTATGCAAATGATGTTAAGGAAGAGATACTGCATGTCCCGCGGGCGATAATAGAGGGCGAGGGCGCGGTGAGCGCCGCGTGTGCGCGAGCGATGGCGGCGGGTGTGCGCAAACTACTCCAGGCAGATATAGGTATTGCCACCACTGGCATTGCGGGACCCACAGGTGGTACACCCGATAAACCGGTTGGTTTGGTTTATATAGCATTGGCTACAAAAGATAACGTTTACCACGAACGGTATATCTTCCATGAAGATAGAGAGGGCAACAAGGCAGGAGCAGCGGATGCCGCACTCAGGATGCTGCGTAGATATGTATCGGGGGCTCGTAGCTCAGAAAGGTAGAGCAGCGGGCTTTTAACCCGTCGGTCGCGGGTTCAAATCCCGTCGAGCCCGTTATTTATAGAGAAGAGATGAAGAAGAAGGTCTCGATACTCGAGCATGAACTGGTGCCCCTGCACGAGGTGATGACGGAGCAGGAAGTGACAGAACTTTTGAAGAGATATAAAATAAGAAAAGAGCAGTTACCAAAGATAAAAATCAGTGATCCGGTGATAAAGGAGATAAAAGCGAAGGAGGGGGATGTGGTGAAGATAACGAGGAACAGCAGAACGGCTGAGAAGTTTTTATCCTACCGGCTGGTAACGAAGTAAAGGAGGAGATGAATATGCTGGACAGAAGTGTTCTTGCAAGATCATATTTTACACGGGAGAAGATAGCACAGCATCAGCTCGATTCATTCAATTACTTCCTCGAGGAGGGTATGCAGAACATAATAGACGAGCAGTCAGGCATAGAGACAACGATCGGTGGCGAGGACGAACGTGGTAAGTATAAGCTGTGTGTGAATTTTGGTAAAATAAGGGTTGGTACTCCGAAGGCGCGTGAGGCGGACGGTTCTTATGAGGTGATATTCCCTTCACAGGCGCGTTTGCGGAACTTAAACTATGTTGCACCGCTGTATCTTGAGATGCAACTGATGAAACGGTACGATAGCGGTGAGGAGATACCTGAGGGTGAAGTGAACGAGGTGGAGATAGGTGAGCTCCCTATAATGCTGAAATCCATCAAATGCAACCTCTACGGGCTCACAGACGAGGAACTGATAGAGGCTGGTGAGGATCCCCTCGACCCCGGTGGCTATTTCATAATAAACGGTTCCGAGCATGTGATAATAACGCTCGAGGATCTCGCACCAAACAGGATATTCGTGAACTTCGAGGAGAGATACGGCAGCAAGACCGCCGTTTCCAAGGTATTCTCACTCAGGCATGGCTTCAGAGTGCCGATTCGTGTGGAGATAAACAGGCGAGGGATACTTGAGGTCTCGTTCCCATCGATACAGAGGAAGATAAACTTCGTGACACTCATGCGTGCTCTGGGTCTCGAGTCACCGGAAGCGATAATAAAAGCCGTATCGGGCGATCCGCAGATAGTGAAGTACATGAAGGAGAACATAGAGGAGTGCGAAGTGAAGACACAGGAGGAGGCGATAGAGCTGCTGGGTCGTAAGGTCGCTCCGACACAGGCGCGGGAGTTCAGGGAGAGGCGTGTGAACTACATCATTGACCGGTATTTCCTGCCACATCTCGATGACAGAGTTGCGAAAGCGCATTTCATAGGCAGGATGGCGGAGGCGTGCTATGAACTGCTGCTGGGGCGGCGCGGGGAGGATGACAAGGATCATTATGCGAACAAACGGTTGAAACTTGCGGGAGACCTCATGGAAGACCTGTTCAGGGTCTCATTCTCCAAACTGGTGAAGGATATGCGATATCAGCTGGAACGTGCGAATATGCGTAGCAGGGAATTGAAGCTCACAACTGCCATTCGCTCTGATGTGCTAACCGAGCGATTACTGCACGCACTGGCGACCGGTAACTGGGTTGGTGGCAGAGCAGGTGTATCACAGCTACTGGAACGGAGCAATTACATAGCGACACTGAGCCATCTCAGGCGTATAATGTCGCCCTTGTCGCGGGCGCAGCCGCATTTCGAAGCCCGTGATCTGCATCCAACGCAGTGGGGCAGGATCTGTCCTACCGAGACACCGGAAGGACCCAACTGCGGACTGGTCAAGAATTTCTCGCAGATGGTTGAGATAACAGTGGGTGTGGATCCCGGTACGTTTAAGGACACCCTGTATTCTCTGGGTATTATTCCGCCAGCCCGCGCTCTTGAGCTCGATGCCGCTCTCAGGGCGCGTGTCTTTGTTAATGGCGATCTCATCGGCTTTACCACCGATCCCGAGCGGTTTGTGAACGATGTTCGGCGGCTGAGAAGGCACGGTGAGATCTCCACACAACTGAATATCGCCTACTATGGGGACAGACGAGATATAATCATAAATTCGGATCGTGGTAGAGCACGGCGACCGTTGATAATCGTGGAGAACGGCAGACCTCTGCTGACGGAATCGCATATAGAGAAGCTGCGTAACGGCGAGCTCAGGTTTGATGATCTGGTGAAAGAAGGACTGATCGAGTACCTTGATGCAGAAGAGGAGGAGAATGCACTGATTGCGATAAACGAGGAGGATTTGAGAAGTGGCGAATACACGCATCTGGAGGTTGACCCATCAATGATTCTGGGTATTGTAGCCGGGCTGATACCCTATCCAGACCACAATTCCTCGCCTCGTAACACCATGGGCTGTGCCATGCTGAAGCAATCTCTCGGCATTCCGGCTGCCAATTTCAAGCTCTGGGCTAATACAAGGACACACATACTGCATTACCCGCAGAAACCGATAGTGAAGACGAGGACTGCCGATCTCATCTTACATGGTAAGAGACCCGCAGGTCAGAATTTCGTCGTCGCTGTACTGAGTTATGAAGGTTACAATATGGAAGATGCCCTTATCATGAACCGTGCTGCGATAGATCGTGGACTGGGCAGGAGTCATTTCTTCAGGACTTATGAGGGCGAGGAGCGAAGATATCCTGGAGGAGAAGAGGACCGATTTGAGATACCGGGTGCGGATATAGCGGGCGTGAGGAGTCCCGAAGCATACACTCAGCTTGATGAGGCGGGCATAATAAATACGGAAGTGGAGGTGGAGCCGAATGAGGTACTGATAGGTAAAACGAGCCCACCGAGGTTCCTGGAGGAGACCACAGAGCTATTGAGCCCGTTAGAACGCAGAGATACTTCTGTCTGCACACGCTCAAATGAGCGCGGGATAGTGGATTCTGTGGTGCTCATGGAATCGAGCAGTAATCGCCGCCTGGCAAAGATAAGCGTCCGTGACCAGAAGATACCTGAGATTGGTGATAAATTCGCATCGCGACACGGGCAGAAGGGTGTCATCGGGTTGATCGCATCACCCGAGGATATGCCATTCACCGAGGACGGGATAATCCCTGATATGATTATAAACCCACATGCTATACCTTCAAGGATGACCGTAGGGCACGTACTGGAGATGATAGGCGGTAAAGTTGGTGCAATGGAGGGAAGGTATGTGGATGGTACCGCGTTTACAGGCGAATCTGAGAGTGAATTAAGGGCTGCTCTTGAACGTCTTGGATTCTCGTCCACAGGCAGGGAGGTAATGAGGGATGGCAAGACGGGAGAGCGGATAAAAGCGGAGGTCTTCATCGGGCTCGTGTACTACCAGAAACTGTACCATCTGGTATCTGCGAAGATGCATGCGAGGGCACGTGGTCCGGTTCAAATATTGACAAGACAGCCGACCGAAGGAAAAGCGAGGGGTGGCGGACTTCGATTCGGTGAGATGGAGCGGGATGTTCTTATTGGCTATGGCGCTGCGATATCGCTCAAGGACAGGTTGCTGGATGAATCGGACAGGGTGGTCGAGCTGGTGTGTGGTAACTGCGGAATGATAGCGAGCTATGATCTGAAGACGGGCTCGGCATATTGCCCCAATTGCGGCTCAGATACAGATATATACCCGGTTGAGATGAGTTATGCATTCAAATTATTACTTGATGAGATGAAGGCTATGTGTATTGCACCGAGATTGATACTGGAGGAATCGGTCTGAGATGAGGACGAAGAGAATAAAGGCGATAAAATTCGGACTGTTATCACCGAAGGAGATAAGGAAGATGAGTGCTGCGAAGGTGATAACAGCGGACACTTACGGTGAGGATGGCTTTCCAATAGAGACGGGACTGGTGAATCAGCGGCTGGGTGTTATTGATCCCGGGCTGAGGTGTAAGACCTGTGGGGGTCGTATGGGTGAATGTCCGGGGCATTTTGGTCATATCGAGCTCGCTGCACCGGTCATACATGTGGGATATGCAAAACTGATCCATAAGATACTGAGTGCCACGTGTCGCAGGTGTGGGAGGTTATTACTGAGCGAGCCGGCGAAGCAGGAGTATCTGGCGAAGATAGAAGAGCAGAAGGAGAAGCAGGCAGATATAAACGAGGTGGTGAAACAGGTCTTCAAGGAGGCGTCGAAGAACGAGGTGTGCATGTACTGCGGCGATTATTTCAGTATAGATAGCGAGGGTCTGGAGGAGGACCTGGATAAGAGCAGTGTGAGTAGCGAGTTGCGTGAAAGGATAGAGGACAGAGGCTTCTCTGTATCCAAGAATGCGATACTGCATAGGGAGATAGATCCAGAGCGGCTGTTCCGCTGGGGTGACGTGCCGGGCAGGGATAATAAGCAGCTGATAGAGTTTCTTGTCCGTGATTTTGAACTCACGTGGGTGAAGAAAGCGAAGATCAGTAAGAAGGATGATAATACGGTGGTGATCTCAGCGGGTGCTAAAACGTTGGAGCTTTCGCTCAGTTCGAGGAGAGATTGTGTGAGACTGAATTTTGAGGGTGGGCGTAGTTACGAGTTACCGGTGAAGAAAGAGGGTATGGCTCTCTTCGTTTACAGCTACCGGTGGGTGATAACTGACACTGATAAGGTTTACATATTGAAGAGGGGCTGGGACAAACTGCTTATATACTGCGGAGAGCGACAGAAGCGGATAAAATACGAGAAACCGACCACCTACAAGGAGATAGAAGAGGATGGGCGAGAGCGGAGATTGATGCCAACGGATGTGCGTGAGCGGCTTGAGCGGATACCGGATGAAGATGTTGAGGTTCTCGGAATGGATCCCGCGAATGCGAGACCCGAATGGATGGTTCTAACAGTCCTGCCAGTGCCTCCGGTTACCGCGCGACCTTCGATCACACTGGAGAGCGGGCAGCGGAGTGAGGATGACCTGACGCATAAGCTGGTGGATATAATCAGGATAAACCAGCGATTTATGGAGAACAGGGATGCAGGTGCGCCACAACTGATAATAGAGGACCTCTGGGAGCTTCTTCAGTACCATGTCAGCACATACTTTGATAATGAGATACAGGGTATACCACCAGCCAGGCACCGGAGTGGTAGACCTCTGAAGACGATGGCACAGCGGTTGAAAGGCAAGGAGGGGCGATTCAGGGGTTCGCTATCCGGTAAACGTGTGAATTTCTCGGCACGAACTGTGATATCACCTGACCCGGACATAGGTATAGACGAGGTGGGTGTGCCGGTAGATGTGGCGAAAGAACTGACGATCACCGTTAATGTGACGGAGCGGAATTTAGAAGCGATGAGGGAGCTTGTGCGTAATGGCAAAAACCATCCAGGTGCGAACTACGCGATAAGACCGGACGGCAGGAGATTGAAATTGATGGAGAGCAATTACGAGACTCTCGCTTCGGAATTGGACATAGGATGGAAGGTGGAACGGCACCTGATTGATGGTGACATCGTTCTCTTTAACAGGCAGCCATCTCTGCACAGATTGAGCATAATGGCACATTATGTAAGGGTGATGCCGGGCAGGACTTTCAGGTTGAATCCGGCAGTGTGCCCACCGTATAATGCCGATTATGACGGTGATGAGATGAACCTGCACGTCTTGCAGACAGAGGAGGCGCGTGCGGAGGCGAAGATTCTGATGGAGGTACAGCGTAATATCATATCACCCAGATTCGGCAGACCGATAGTCGGTGGTATACACGATTACATCACAGGTCTGTTCATGCTCACGTGGGGCGATAAGAGATTCAGCAAGGAAGAGGCACTGGACATATTGAGGAACATAGACTTTGATGAGCTGGGGGAGCCCGCGGGAATCGGTGAGGATGGACAGCCTTACTGGACCGGGAAGCAGATATTCAGCGTGATTTTGCCTGAGGGGTTGAATCAGGAGTTCCGTGGCAAGGTGTGCAGGAAATGCACGGAGCAGGGCTTGATATGCAGGAAGGAAGACTGCCCCAATGAAGCGTACGTGCATATAAAGAATGGCAGGCTGATAAGTGGTGTGATAGATGAAATGGCAATAGGCTCCTTTAAAGGTATGATAATAGACCGGATATATCGTAAACTGGGCGATAGTACCGCCAAGGAGTTTATAAGCAAAGCTTCTCGACTCGCAATCAATTATATACTCCTTGCTGGGTTCAGTTTCGGGATAAGTGATGAGGATATACCGGAGGAGGGTAAGGAGCAGATACGGGACGAGGTAATAAAGGAAGCGGAGGAGAAGGTGAAGCGGCTGATAATGGCATACGAAGCGGAGGAACTGGAGGCGTTACCGGGCAGGACGCTGGAGGAGACGCTGGAACTGCTGATAATGCAGGAACTCGGTCGTGCGAGGGACGAAGCGGGCGAAATAGCGGGCAGATATCTGGGCATAGAGAACCCAGGTGTGCTCATGGCGAGATCGGGCGCTCGTGGCTCCATACTCAATTTAACGCAGATGGCAGCCTGTGTGGGTCAGCAATCAGTGAGAGGCGAGCGGATAATGAGGGGCTATCATGGCAGGACATTACCGCATTTCAAACCCGGTGATCGGAGTGCAGATGCTCGTGGCTTCGTTCGGTCTTCATTCAAGGACGGGCTATCTCCAACTGAATATTTCTTCCATGCCATGGGCGGGCGAGAAGCGCTGGTGGACACCGCAGTACGGACTTCACAGAGCGGGTATTTCCAGCGCAGACTGATAAACGCGCTCCAGGACCTCGAGGTGAAGTACGACGGCACCGTCCGTGAGACGAGGGATACAGTTGTGCAATTCATGTACGGTGAGGATGGAGTAGATCCGGCGAAGAGTGTGGGTGGCAAGAGCGTGGATATAGACGAGATTTTAAGAGAAGAGATAGGTGTAGTATGATGGCAGAAGAGCGAGAGAGGGTAATAAAAGAGCTGATAAGTTCTGGCATCGAACGGGCGATAGCGGAGGAGATAGCGCGGGATTTCACGGTCTCTGAGTTGAGTGTCAGTCGAGAAGAGCTCTTAGCAGCGGGAATCGTGGACAGGTATGCGGATGATATACTCTGTATGCTGGGCATAGAACTGGCGGGAGAAGTAAAGCCATGTGATATAGAGGCGCAGGTGAACGCTACACCGCTACCCGATAAGTTGAAATCAGAATTGAAGAGCAAGCTGAGAGTTGTACGGAGGCTGCTGACACGGGATAAGCTGAACACGATCCTGAAGAGGGTGATTGGAGAATATGAGGCTGCGCGAGTGGATCCACGTGAGGCTGTTGGTATTGTCGCTGCACAGTCAATAGGAGAGCCGGGAACTCAGATGACACTCAGGACATTCCATTACGCAGGTGTCGGTGCCATATATATCACGCTGGGTCTACCACGGATAATAGAGATAGTGGATGCAAGGAAGAAGCCATCAACACCGGCAATGAAGGTGAGGTTGCAGCCCGAATATGCTTCAGACCGGCGTAAGGCGGAGATGCTGGCAATGGAGATAGAGGAGACGCATATAAAGGACGTTTGCCGTGTGGAATCCTCGGCTGATGATATGTGCATTCTGGTCAGCCTGAATAACAGGGAATTGGAGAAGCGCGGAATAACGAGAGCGGCGGTAGAGGACAGGATAAAAAGCCTGGACATGCCCGTGGATATGGATGAGGATAAGATTAAAATATACACGAAGAATAAGTCATATCATGAACTGCTCAGGCTGGAAGAGCGGATATCAAACATGCTGGTGAAGGGCATAGAGGGCATAAGGAGAGCGATAGTGCGTAAAGGCTCAGAAGGTGAATATATGATATATACAGAGGGCTCGGCATTGAAGAAGGTGGCGAAGATAGAGGGCGTGGATTTCAGCAGGACGACGACGAATAACATAGCGGAGATAGCAGAGGTTCTGGGCATAGAAGCTGCTCGTAATGCTATAATTGATGAGATGATAAGCACACTGGAGGAGCAGGGTCTGGATGTGGATGTCCGGCATGTGACGTTAATAGCGGATGCGATGACGGTTGACGGAGAGGTGAAGCAGATAGGGCGGCATGGTCTTGCGGGTGAGAAGACATCGGTACTCTCAAGGGCTGCGTTTGAAGTTACGGTGGATAACCTGCTTGAGGCTGCCATACACGGGGAAGTGGATGAACTGAGAGGGGTGACGGAGAACGTCATCGTCGGTCAGCCGATAAGATTGGGCACAGGTGCCGTTGAATTAGTAGCCAGGAGTCATATGATGCAATGACGAAGTCAAAGAAGGTCGAACATTCTGAACTGATCAGGGAATTACAGAAGGTGGTAAACGAAGGTAAAGTGGTACTGGGCGCGCGAGAGACGAAGAAGGCGTTGAAGCGCGGTGATGCAAAGCTCGTTATCCATGCATCCAACTGCCCGTTGAGTGATGATTTAAAGGAGTTATGTGAGAAGGGGGGAGTACCCATCCACGAATATCACGCAAATAGTATTGAACTTGGACTCACATGTGGTAAGCCTTATTCCGTGGCATCGTTATGCGTTCTTGACCTGGGAGATACAGATTTACTTCGGGTTCTGGAATCGGCAAAGAGTGATGAAAAATGACAGTAAAACTCGATACAGAAGGTATAAGGTATATAGGTATATTTGAGAGTCTTACGGGTGCGGATGTCAAGGATTGCATACTGGAGAACGACAGGGTGATAATGGTGGTGAAGAAGGGAGACATGGGGCTCGCCATAGGGAAAGGTGGTGCGAACATAAGCAAGGTGAAGAGGCTATTGAAGAAGGAGATAGAGGTGATAGAGCACTCTACCGACGTGCGGGAGTTCATAGTGAATCTCTTACGACCTGCGGAGGTGAAGAGTGTGGAACTCTCGATGAAGGACAACAAGCGCTATGCATACGTGGAGGTTCCGAATAAAGACAAAGGTATCGCAATAGGTAAGAGGGGCGAGAAGATAAAGAGGGTGAAGCTACTGATGAAACGGAATCAGAACATAGACAATGTGGTCATCAAATAGTTTTATTTATTCAGGGTTATCAGATATAGAGAAGAGATGGGGAGAGGGCTATTCGCGGCGAGGAAAGCGAAGAAACTGAGGAAGAAGTTCCGCTGGCGAGATGCCGGATACGCCAGGCGGGCGTTGCAGATAGCGAAGAAGAAGGACCCGCTGGAGGGTGCACATATGGCAAGGGCGATAGTGCTGGAGAAGGTGGGGATAGAGGCGAAGCAGCCCAATTCCGCGATAAGAAAGTGCGTTCGTGTGCAGTTGATCAAGAACGGTAAGCAGGTGACTGCGTTTTGCCCCGGTGACGGTGCAATAAAGTTCATAGACGAGCATGATGAAGTATTGATAGTGGGTATGGGTGGTAGAAAGGGCAGATCGTACGGTGACCTCTCCGGTGTGAGGTTCAAGGTGGTCGCGGTAGCTGGTATATCTCTGAATGAACTGATAAAGGGCAGGAAAGAGAAGATAGTCAGGTAAGCAAATGCCGTTCGATAAGATATTTGATAAGTGGGACATCAAAGAAGTGGAGATTACTGACATAGGCGTACAGAGGCATATATCGCTCAAACCGGTTTCGGTTTTACATAGCGGTGGCAGGCATGCGAAGCAGCAGTTCGAGCAGGCGAAGGTATGCATAGTTGAACGGCTGATAAACAAGATGATGCGTACAGAGAAGAACACGGGCAAGAAGTTGAAGGCGTATAAGATAGTGAAGAACGCTTTTGAGCTGATATATCAGGATACCGGGCAGAATCCGGTTCAGGTACTCGTGGATGCGATACAGAATGCGGGACCGAGGGAGGATACCATACGATTGAGGTTTGGAGGTATCCTGGTGCCGAAGCCAGTGGATGTGACGTCACAGCGTAAAGTGGATCAGGCATTGCTATTCATTGCACAGGGTGCACAGCGTTGCGCATTCAGGAGCAAACGGAGCATAGAGCGATGCCTTGCAGATGAGATAATCAATGCTGCGAGGAATGCCAGGTGCTATTCGATAAGCAAGAAGGAAGAGAAGGAACGTATAGCCAAAGCGGCGCGGTAATGGAAGATATAGTGCGGCTGGAGGATGTATGGGTTCATATTGATGGCATGGTGGTACTTGAAGCCGTCAATCTATCAATAAAGCAACATGACTTCCTGGGTATAATAGGACCAAATGGTGGTGGTAAGACCACTCTCCTCAAGGTCATCCTCGGTTTATTGGCGCCGAGCCGTGGACGGATAACCGTTTTCGGTCGTCCACCGGAAGAAGGCAGGGGGTTCGTGGGATACGTACCGCAAAACAGTCTCTTCGACCGCGAGTTCCCGGTCAGCGTGCTGGACGTGGTGCTCATGGGACGACTTGGACGTATGCGATCGCCGAGACGATACAGTGAAGAGGACATAAATATCGCATACGACGCACTGGAGGCGGTGAAGATGCTCGAATATAGAGACCGGCAGATAGGTAAACTCTCTGGCGGTCAGCAGCAGCGAGTATTCATTGCCCGGGCACTGGTGACCCGACCGAAGTTGCTGCTGCTCGATGAGCCGATGGCGAATGTGGATTCACATATGCAGAAGGAGCTCTACGAGCTATTTGAAGAGCTCAGGAAAGAGATGGCTATTGTGCTCGTTTCTCATGATATCAGTGCGGTCTCGATTTACGTGACAAAAATCGCATGTCTCAATCGCAGACTGTATTACCATAATACAAAAGAGATATTGAAGGAGGAGCTGGAAGCGACATACCAGTGCCCTGTTGATATTATCGCACATGGCGTGCCACATCGTGTGTTGCGTGCACACGACTAAGGAGCCACTATCCGGTACATATCCACGGGCATATTGATTTTATCCTTCTTATGGAACCAGAATCGTCTTTTCAGCTTGAAAGAAGCGGGGAAGCGAGTGACGGTGGCGGGCTGCACGAACTGTCTCAGGAACTGCTCACTGCCCGCATTATGTATGGAGTATACAACATGAGCGATCTCTAATGCCTTCTTCAGGAATACCCGGTCCGCATGCCTGCTGGCTCGCTGAGCGCCAAAAGGGGGGTTCATCACGACGGTGTCGCACTTATCATGCACGGCTCGCACATCACAGATTATGAATTCCACAGCCACATCCAGCTTTTGGGAGTTCCTGCGTGCCACTTCCACCGCGTGACTGTCACGTTCTATGCCGACCGCACGTTTTGCACCCAGTAATTTCGCACCTATCGCCAGTATGCCGTTGCCCGAGCCAAGGTCGTAAACAACACGATTCGCTATATCACCATGAAGATAGGCGATGGTGAGTAGTTCAGCGGCTAATGGTGGCGGCGTGGAATATTGCTCCTCCACCACGGAAGGATGTTTTAGATCTTCCAGTTGCTCCAGCAGGAGCTCCAGTTCCTTCTTCATTCTTCCCGCTCAGAAGTCAAGACCTGCATAATTAGAATGTGGGCACAGTTTTACATCAAACATTTAAGAATAATAAGATATGGATGTTTTTAGCCCGATCACCACGACGGGTGCGAAGGTGTGCATAGAAACCTTCGGCTGTACTGCCAATGCAGGAGATACGCATAAGATAAGGGCGATACTGAAGAGAAGTGGCTCGATACCCGTGGCGGATATCAATGAAGCAGATTACGTCATCGTGAATACATGCACAGTCACGGAACGGACGGAATTGAACGTTGTGAGACGTCTGAAGGAACTGAAGCGGTGCGGCAAACGAGTAATAGTTGCGGGCTGTATGGCTGCTGCACAGCCTGAGCTGGTGAAGCGCATCCTGGGCGACGATACGGTCATGATAACACCAGATATGTTATATCCGGTTATGGATTTCGATTTTGAGTGTTCTGTGGTGGGTATAATACCGATAGCGATGGGCTGTCTAAGTAATTGCACATATTGCATAACGAAACAGGCAAGGGGCAGCCTGAGAAGCCAGGATCCGGAGAGCATACGCAGAGCTCTCAGGTACGCGATTGCAAAAGGCGTTAAGGAAGTGAGAATCACCGCTCAGGACTGCGCAGCTTATGGATTTGACCATAAGCAGAAGTTACCGTGGCTGTTGAAGATGCTGACGGAATTGAAGGGTGAGTTCAGGATCCGCGTGGGCATGATGAACCCGTTCACACTCATCCGGATCATAGATGAGTTACTGGATGCTTTTGACTCCGATAAGGTATTCAAATTCTTCCATGTGCCTGTTCAGTCTGGTTCTGACAGAGTGCTGAACGATATGCGACGCAACTATAAAGTCGCGGATTTCATAGAGATAGTGAGGGGCATAAGGAGAAGATTCCCGTACTCTACCATCTGTACCGATTTCATCGTTGGTTATCCAACGGAGCGAGAGGAGGATTTCCTGGCTTCTCTGCGATTGCTCGAGGCAGTGAAGCCAGAGAAGGTGAATATTACGAGATTCTCACCGCGACCCGGTACGGAAGCATCAAAGCTGAAGGATATGCTGGCTCGGACAAAGAAAACGAGGTCACGAATGATGGCTGCTACCTACCACAGGATGGCACTTGCCATGAATAAGAGGCTGATAGGGCAGGAACTCCGGGTTATTGCTACGGAACGTGGTAAGAAAGGCGGCGTGCTCGCACGTGATATGGCATATAGAACGGTGATATTAAAGGAGGAAGTGCCTCTCGGCTCGTTTCTGAATGCGCGTGTGATGGACGCAACGAGCACGTACCTCGTCGCAAGCGCTGGGTAGTACCCTTGTATCAACCGGAATAAATCACCACACTACCTTTGTTATTTGTAGAGGAATAAAACACAGATGCTTTTATCTGCCGTTCAGCCAGTAATTCGCTCGTGTGTTGAGCGAGTTCACGTGCCTCTTTCTCACCTCTAACCAGTCCGTAAGTTGCGGGTCCAAAAGATGACATTCCGTATCCCAGTGCATGCGATGCGAAGAAATCGAATAGCGACTTTATTATACTGTGCTGAAGCTCAACCTCAATTCTCTTGAATCCTATCTGCTGTATCTTCGATAGGCTCTCACCAAATGTATAGATATCGCGCTCGATGACCGAAGGCAGTACTCGCATCAATATGATCCTGCATAGCCTCTCCACCTCGGAGGCTCTTACAGGGCAATATCTTCTGAAGATCTCTATCTCCTCGGTACCATGTGCGCCCCTCTTCACTTCCGGGATCGCAGTTACGAAGTACCAGTCTTCGGGTAGCGGGTGCTGGAAGATAACAGGCGGTGGTGGCACTTTCGATGCAGAAGAAGGCATAAAAGAGTGCTTTACTCCTGCGCTGGCACGACCACTCCTGAAGAGATGCCCGCCATCGAGTATGAATCCGCCACGGTCAAAAGCTGCGGTACCTATGCCTGAGGTGCCACCGCGACTTACCAGCTTTGCGAGTTCAAACGTCGTAAAGTTCCGGTCTTCAAGCACGCTTATCGCCTTCGCCACGCACAATGAGAGCTGTGTCCGCGAGCCCAGCCCGACATGATGCGGTAACGCCTTCAATATCTCAATCTTATAGTGGTGCTCCGTTTTGAATCCCCGTCTTATATGCTCCAGTACAGGTATAACCGCGGGAGGATTCTCTACCTCCGAATCCACGTGTGTGACTCTCAGCGCTAAGGAAGGCTCATTCAATGCCACACCCATACCGCCATCCACCCTGCCCAGCTCGCCGTTCAGGTCTATAAGGGTGAAATGTAACCGGCTGGGTGATGTTATATACACACTCCTCTCCATACTATTCTATCTTTACTTCCCCATCTCGAACATCTTGTGTATAGCTCGTGCCGCACGGAATGCGTCTTCTCGCCTGACGACAAAAGATATGTTATACTCGGAGCTGCCCTGGGAGATCATTCGTATGCTTATACCTTCATTACCAAGAGCGGAAAATACTTTACCGGCTACGCCCGGTGTGCCAGCCATACCCGCACCAACCACACCAACCGCAGAGACATTGCTATTTGTAGTGAAGTCACGTATAATGGTTCCGGATGAATTCACCTTCTTTATCGCGTCAATTGCCCTGTTCAACTGCGCACTATCTATAACAATGGATATAGTCCTCTCGGAGGAGCCCTGACTTATCATTATGACATTCACATTCTCCGCGGCAAGAGCAATGAATACACGTGCTGCTACTTCCGATATGCTCCTCATACCACTGCCTGCGATATTGATGATGGAGGTATTCTCTATGAGTGTGATGGCTTTTGCCACTTTCTCTGTATGCTCTGGCTCCTTAGCGATGAGTGTACCTTCATCATCGGGTTTCAGCAGGTTCTTCACCCTGATTGGTATATCCTTCTCGATCACCGGCTCGATCGCTCGTGGATGCAGTATAGAAGCACCGAAATATGATAGCTCCATCGCTTCCCTGTAAGATATATAGGGTATCTTCTTCGCCTCGGGTATTATCTTCGGGTCAGCGCTCATTATACCCTCCGTCTCTTTCCAGAGCCAGATCTCATCTGCATTTATCGCCGCACCTATAAGTGTGGCGGTGTAATCCGAGCCACCTCTGCCGAGTGTGGTTGTTATCCCTTTCTCCGTCTCACCTATATAGCCTGTGACCACGGGTACCTTATCCTGTGCCAGTAGTGGTACGATCCTTGCTCTTATCCCGTCTTCAGCACCTGGAACCGGCTGTGCATTGCCATATTCCTCGTTGGTTATTATTCCCGCTTCACCACCTGATAGATGGACCGCATCAACACCCTTTGATCGCAGGGTACCGCTCACTATCGGTGCAGCCAGCCTCTCACCAAAAGATACGATATAATCATAAGATCGAGCACTCAACTCGCCAAGGAGGCATATACCGATCATAGCCTTCTCCAGATCGCCTGTTCTCTCTTTTAGCTCCTCGCATACCTCTCTCAATATCTGCCCATCGGATATCGCTTCCGCAGCAGCCAGTTCATGCATCGCCCTTATATGCTCCACAAACTCTTTTGCATGTTCAATCTCACCTTCTTTTGTTATCCTTATCGCATTCTCGTGCAGCATATCCGTGACTTTGAAGAGTGCCGAGGTGACAACTACCAGCTCTCCCTCAGTTCGTTTTATCAATTCAGCGACAGTTTTTATCCTCTTACCACTGGCAACCGCTACACCACCAAATTTCATTACCAGCCTCATATAGCCGTTCGCCCCCTCTCTTCACTCCCGATTGAGCAAACCTATTTATAGCTACATATTGAATATTTTAAAATAAATAAAGGAAAGAAAAAATGGCAGCAGTTGGTGGAATACCTGTGTTAATATTGAAAGAGGGAAGTGAGAGGATGCGAGGCAGAGATGCGCAGAGTGCGAACATAAATGCGGCAAAAGCAGTTGCTTCTGCTGTTCGCACCACTCTGGGACCCAAAGGGATGGATAAGATGCTTGTGGATTCCCTTGGTGATGTGGTTATAACAAACGACGGTGTGACCATTCTTAAGGAGATGGACATAGATAGCCCGGCAGCGAAGATGATGGTAGAGGTTGCGAAAACGGTGGATGAGGAAGCAGGTGACGGCACGACATCATCCGTTGTGCTGAGTGGCGAACTGCTGAAGAAGGCGGAGGAACTGCTCGAGCAGGAACTGCACCCTTCGATCATCACGATTGGTTATAGACTCGCGGAGAAGAGATCAAAGGAAGTCCTTGATGAGATGGCTATGAGCGTTGATACAGGCAACGACGACTTCTTAAAGAAGGTGGCAAAGACCGCGATAACCGGCAAATTCGCAGAGACTTCTCGCGATTTCCTCGCGGAGATAGCGGTAAAAGCGGTTAAACTGATAACAGAAACCGGGCATGGGGGTAAAAAGAAAGTAGACGTTGATAACGTGAGTGTGGAGAAGAAGACAGGGGGCAGAGTGGGTGAGACCCTGCTGGTTCAGGGTATAGCACTGGATAAAGAGGTGGTGCATCATGGAATGCCTCGTCGTGTAGAGGGTGCGAAGATAGCATTGATCAATGCTTCTCTGGAAGTGAAGAAGACGGAGACGAGTGCGGAATTGCGGATAACCAGTTCAGACCAGTTAAAGGCGTTCCTGGACGAAGAGGAGCGCGAAATGCGTGAGATGGCGATGCGAATAAGAGACAGTGGCGCCAGTGTGGTTATATGTCAGAAGGGCATAGATGATGTGGTGCAGCATTACCTGGCGAAAGCGGGTATTATGGCAGTGAGGCGAGCGAAGAAGAGCGATATGGAGAAGCTGGCGAAAGCGACGGGTGGTAAAGTGGTGACCAATCTGGAGGAGCTAACCGGGGCAGACCTGGGTCGTGCTGATCTGGTGGAGGAGCGGAAAGTAGGTGGTGACAAGATGGTCTTTATAGAAGGCTGTAAGAACCCTCATGCCGTATCTATCGTCATACGTGGTGGAACGGAGAACATAGTGGACGAGGTCGAGCGAGCGTTACATGACATGCTCATGGTGGTCGGGAGCATAATAGAAGATGGTAAAGCGGTAGCAGGTGGTGGTGCAGTGGAGACGGAACTGGCTCTCCGATTGCGGGAATACAGTGCATCTTTAAAGGGTCGTGAGCAGCTCGCGGCTGAGAAATTCGCGGAAGCGATGGAGATAATTCCGAGGTCTCTGGCGGAGAATTCCGGGCTTGACCCGATAGACATGCTGGTAGCGTTAAAGGCGGCACATGAGCGTGGTGAGAAGTCCGCAGGTCTCGACGTCTACTCAGGTAAGATAGTGGACATGTGGGAGCAGGGTGTAATAGAGCCGTTAAGAACGAAGAGGCAGGTGGTGGAATCCGCAACAGAGGCAGCGGTGATGATCCTCAGGATAGATGATGTGATAATGTCAAAACGTGAGAGCATGCCACCACCTGGTGCGGGTGGTGAATACGGTGGAGGCATGGGCGGTATGCCACCGGGCGGTATGCCACCCTATTAACTTATTTTTTTCTACACGCCAGACCTCTCTATCAAATTGAGAGATGGGCGAAGGGCACTGCGATAGAGGAGATCTACGGCTTAGATGCCGAGAAACTCAATGACGACCTGTGTAGAAGAACGCTTATGGCTATATTCCCGCATATCAGCGATATATGGGCGGAGATCGTCATGCAGTGACAAAATACCATGAGCGTGGCGTGCAATATCTCGCTCCCGTCACGATAACCGGTGATAACAGAGAGATAGTGCTATCTGTGAGGTAAAGCGC
>JAODGP010000023.1:30597-34132 GCA_025464345.1 Methanosarcinales archaeon
GCCGGTATATTACAGATCGCATCAGCGGCGGAGAAGATAGCCAGTGCCGCAGGCGATATAGCGAAGATAGCGGAGTCGGTTGATATAAGGCAGTATCTTGACCGTAGCGATTTTGAAGAGGCGGTGATAAATGTGCGGATAAAGCCGTCATCGGAATTGAGAAATAAGACTCTTAGCGGGCTAAGACTCGAGACAGAGACCGGTATGAGTATATTAGCGATAAAGAGGGGCTCGAAATGGATCTATCTACCGTCCGGTAATGAGCGATTGCAGGAAGGCGACCTGGTAATCACTTCCGGTCCCACGGAGTGCATACCCGCATTCTGCAAGATGGCAACAGGAGCAGAGTACAGGGCGGATAAGGGAGGCGATAAGGAAGAGAAGACGAAGAGGAGGGTGACTGAAAAGATCGCGGACTGCATAGCAGATATGAAGAACATATCCGAGCTGGCGGTCGGGCTGGCATATTCCGCAGTACTATTCGAGAACAGGGATATTGCGGAAGAGGTAAAGGATTTAGAGGATTCCATGGATCGGATGAAAGACGAGGTAGAGGTGCTGGTGATGAAAGCAGCGAGAAGCGTCACAAGACGGACCAATTTTGACGAGCTCAGGGGTATACTCCATGTGGCGATCTCATCTGAGACCATATCAGATGCGGCATATGAGATAGCTGATGTGGTACTGCGGGATATAAAACTCCATCCGGTATTTTTAGCTTCCATAAAGGAATCGGATGAGGTGATATTGAAGATGGAAGTGAAAAACCGGGATATATTCGGCAAGACACTGCGTGATCTGAAGATAGAGACGCGAACCGGGATGTTCATCCTCGCAATTCGCAGGGTGGATGGCAAATGGGTGTACAATCCAGCCGGGGATACAGTACTGAAGGAATCCGACCTGTTGATCATGAGGGGACCGAGAGAAGGTGAAGAGAAGATGAGGGAGATAGTTGTGGGCTCTTCTCGTTGAGCCATGCAGATGATAGACCGGACGACATACAGGGCAAATGATATAAGAGGAATAGCAGATGAGAACAGTCCGGGATTCCAGCTCAGTGATGAGTTCTGTGCAATAACCGGGCAGGCGTATGTGGAGCTATTACGGAAGTGGCGGCGGAAGGAGCCGGAGGAGCTGACTGTTGTCATTGGCAAGGATGTCAGGACGAGTTCACCACGGCTAAAGTCGGCATTTTTGGATGCAATCGTGGACATGGGCGTACATGTCATGGATATTGCAGTCGGTGAGAGTGTGAGTTCAACGCCGATGATGTATTTTGCCACATGGATGTACAATGCTGATGGTGGTGTGGAAGTCACGGGCAGTCACCTTGATAAGGAATGGAACGGGTTCAAACTCTGCATCGGGACAGAGAGTGCCACCTCTGACCAGATAGATGAGATGTACAGCATAGCGAAGAGGCTTGAGTCGGGTGCTCTGAGACCACGGAACGCGAAGGGGGAGGTAGAAGAGGTTGATGTATTACCGGATTACCACCGTATGGTATCTGCGAACGTTATACTCCGTGGCAGGTGGGAGGAGCTGGCATTGCAATCGCTATCCGGCAGATTGACATTGCGTGAGGCACTTGATATAGCCGTAGCGGAGATGGATAGCAGTGAAGATGCGACGCCGTTTGCCGGGCTGAGAATAGTGTATGATGCGGGAAACGGCACAACCGGCGTAATTGCACCGCCGCTATTCCGCAGCCTTGGTGCGGAAGTGATAGAACTCTACTGTGAGCCAGATGGTGATTTCCCGAATCATCTACCCGACCCCACGATACCACGCTATCTCGAGGATCTGCATACCGCAGTGAAGGACAGAGATGCGCACATAGGGCTCGCATCTGATTCCGATGGTGACCGTGCGGGAGCGGTATCGCCACGTGGGCGGGACATCATAGGCGAACAGATTCTCGCTCTGCTATGCAGGCATATCCTGCGTGAGCATCCACACGCAACCATCGTTTATGATACCAAGTGCTCGGATGCGATACGTGAGATAATAATGGAGAATGGTGGTGTACCTGTGGAGTATAAGACCGGGTTCTCGTTCATAAAATCGAAGATGGTGGAAGTTAATGCTGTTGCCGGTGGTGAGATGTCCGGGCATGTGTATTTCACGAAGAACAACCGCGCGGACGATGCGGTATTTGCTTTCTCCGAGCTCCTGCTGCTCATTACCAGGGAGCTTCACGGGCATAAGAGCACTGATATTGTGGATGGTCTGCTTGAGGACTTCCTCAGCCGATACGTGAACACACCGGAGATACGACTGCCGGTGGTGAATGACGATGAGAAGGAACGTGTATGCGATGTCGTGGAGCGGTATTACCGCGAACTCGCAGCGGAACAGCCCGGACGATACCGCAGACGGACGGATGAGACCGGTAATGATATAGACGGTGTGAAGATAGAGTTCGTGGAGCATCAGGGCTGGGCACTCATACGCCGCTCAAATACGTCACCGGTGATTATATTACGCATGGAAGCGAAGAGCATGAACGGGTTGTGTGCGATCGAAGAAGAAGTGATAGAGCGGTTCCTCAAATTTGATACCGTGGATGTTGAAGCAGACGAGTATGTGCGTGGTATCATAGAGCGGTTGCGACAGGGGGATAGGAGACAGTAAGGTGGATATGAGAGGGATTTTTATTATCATCTGTGGCACACTCCTTGCGGTGGGCGCGATTTTTATGTTTCATCTCTACGCCCAGCCAGAGCATGGTAATGCGAGGATGGATGTGGTTGTAACCATCCTGCCAGAGGCGGATTTTGTCAGGCATGTGGGTGGCGATCGCGTACGGGTCACGGTGATAGTGCCACCGGGCGTGAGTCCCCATACTTATGAGCCCCGACCCGAGCAATTGAAGCAGGTGAGTGCTGCGAAGTTATATTTCATGGTGGGTTCAGGCATGAAATTAGAGCAGAACCTGGTTGTGAAAGTAAGGGCGATCAATCCTGATATTAAGATAGTCAATATCTCAAAAGGTATAACCATTATTGACAATGACCCTCACGTCTGGACTGCTCCTGCGAATGCGAAGCTCATGGTTGAGAATATATGTGATGCGCTTGTTCAGATAGATCCCGGGCATGCCGGGTATTATGTCAATAATGCGAATGCATATTTACGAGAACTCGATGCTCTGGATTATTATTTCCACAGTAAACTCGATCAGTTCGATAACCGTGCATTTTTGGTTTACCATCCGGCATTCGGCTATTTAGCTCTGCAATATAACCTGACGCAAATAGCGGTTGAACGTGACGGTAAAGAGCCAACGGCGAGGGTTATCAGGGATTGTATAGACCAGGCGAAGCGATACAAACTGGGGTATGTGTTCGTGGCACCGCAATTCACGACCGTGCAGTGCGAGGCGATAGCGAGGGAGATAGGAGGGGAGATAGGCACGATGGATCCTTTACCCGCCAATTATACCGCTAATATGATGCAAATAGCCGATTTATTGGCTGAAGAGTTCATGGATTAGCATGGATCTGCGGGAGGATTGGTTCAGTGTCTGATG
>JAODGP010000023.1:34326-35733 GCA_025464345.1 Methanosarcinales archaeon
AATCCGGATACAGACGGAGATGGGTTAAGCGATGGGAACGAGATTACCGAGTTCTTCTCTAATCCTAAGCAGGCTGACAGCGATGGTGATGGAATGAAGGACAAAGAAGAAATGGATTACTGGTATATTGAGGTTAATCATGATCCGCTTGTAGACTATGACAACGACAGGCGACCGAGTCTATTGGATAAAGATTCTGACAACGATGATCTAAAAGATGGAGGGGCATCGCCGAGTCCAGGCGGTGGAGTTAGTGAACAGCCCGGGGAACGAACCTTTGGAACGGACCCTTCTCTGCCAGATACGGATTTTGATGGGCTTACTGACAGAGAAGAGGTTGGCTGGGATATTTTTCAGTACAAGATCTGGTGTAATTCCAGACCTCCCACATATATCCTCTGGCACGGTGTGAAAACAAGAGGCTATCATACCGTGAAAACCGCGGCAGGGAGATATGAGGGCTATTGTAAAGAAATTTGTTTCTTAACAGAGGCTTCGCCCGCTAAGTTCGAGTGTCAATGGGAAAAGATGGATTACTTGATGGTGAAGAGTTTAAATATGGCACTGACCCCTTAGACATAGACACCGATGGCGACTATGACTTAAACAATAATGGTATTGTAGATGATGATAATTTAGGGGACGGTGCCGAGCTCCTCTATGGGACGGACATTCTCGATCGTGATACTGATCATGATAATCTCTACGACTATTATGAGCTCGTATATTCCAGAACAGACCCATTAAACCCTGATACAGATGGTGACGGTATAGTGGATGGCAAGGAGATCCACGAATTTAGAACAAACCCGCTTAAGAAAGATACTGACGGTGATGGTACTGACCCTGAGGAGATAATGGAACACAAAGCTGAACTGCTGTTTGTTGGAAACATTACATATAAAACCGACCCATCCGACCCTGATACTGACGATGATGGGATCTCGGATGGTGACGAAGTCCGTGGCTGGCACTGGGCGATAAACCGCATATTGAAGAATGACACATTTGCCTCTTCCCCGGATGAATTATGGGGCGAGCATGTGGTCGCAAAGACAAAAGAGGACATACCATGGTGGAAGTGGGATCGGGAGCGAGTATATGAGTTCCCGGACCCATATCGGGCAAGGTTCCGGACCAATCCTGTTAATTCCGACACAGATGGCGATGGGCTCATGGATGGTGAGGAGAAGGACATGGTGCTTTCGCCTTTGACTAACGATACAGATGTTGATGGTATCCCGGACATTGAGGAGATAGAGCTTATGAAGAGGATTACGAAAGAGCTGGGTTGGGATGAATGGAAGAGATATGATATATGGCACTACCTCGATTACGACAGGGATGGATTGAGCGATTTTAACGAGACTTTGCTTTCTGAACGTGCGAGTTGGGAGCAAAAGATGC
>JAODGP010000024.1 GCA_025464345.1 Methanosarcinales archaeon
CAATTCTTGCTTTTCTCTTCAATCAAACTTTAGAAAAGTTTGATCAAAACGCTTCGCAGTCCACATAAACATGTTCCCTCTTAGCCATAACACGCCCGAGAGGCGGTTCATCCCTCAGCAATTTCCCTGCTTTATTCAGAATATGGATATTTGTCCTTAAATCTGTAATTCTACACTTACTAAGAGGCTTTTTTGGTTTGTGCGTGATTCTTCCAGCGGCTATCACGCCAAAGCCATACCTGCGGCTATCCGGCTAACAGTATGAGCGTCTCCGGAATACAACCTGACGCTGTCCCCGCATATCTCCTCCACATCTTTCATTATCTCCACGATATGCATCGCTTCCGAATCTGTTGACCTGTAAACTTTTAAAAACTGGATAAGGACTCACGTTCATCCTCGACAGAGTAATTTTGCGGTATTCTGATCCCTGTTCGCTCGAACCACCGGTATGGCGTATCCCGGCAGAATTGAGTAGGCACAATAAAACATACTCTTTTTGTATTCCCATGTCAGAAAATGGGGGTGGGAATGCTTATATTTTGCCATAGCATAAAAAGTTCACATCCCGGAACTTATATCGGAACAACTCCCATAATAGCAGCCCCGAAGAGGTACTCATCATACTTCAGGATTGACTGCCATCTATATACGCAATCGCAATTCAGCCCCTTCAGGATGCCCGTATCCTGAGTGATATTGAACCGCTTTATCGCTTCCTTCAACGTATTATCGCAGTAGCCGCAATTGTGCGGTCCTCTGATATGCCCGGCACCCACGGGGTCTGAGATGACCGTCATACTGCGTCTCTTCTCTTTTAGCGTCTTCAGCACTTCCACTGCGCTCCACAGCCATGGCGGGCGATAGTAGCCCTGTCTCCATAGCGATTCCAGCTCCGTGTGCCTCTGGACATTACAGAGGTTCATTGATATTGTGCGACTGTAAGGTGCAACGAGCTCTGCTGATTTTATGACGTCCTCTATCGCTGCTCGCTCGGATACAAATGGCGGCTTGAGTAGCAGATATGTCCTCACCGTCGCACCACAGTCCGTTATCAACCCTGCAGCAGTTTTGTAATCCTCGAATGAGAAGCCTTTGTTTATATACTCCAGTCTGATGAAATCGTCCGCAGTCTCCAGCCCCATAGCGACCTCAAGCTCTATGCCCGCCAGGTCCGCCAAAGCATCCGCAGTCACATACTCCGGTCTCGTCTCTATTATCAATCTCTTCACATCCTGCCGCTGTCGCAGCATCTCTGCTATATGCCGCCTCGTAGCACCGGATACCTCACGCTCATCGAGGAAGCTGCCGGAAGTGTATAACTTGAGTATGAAATCCTCGTTCTTCGGACTCGCAGTGGTTAATGCATACCTCAACTGGCTGAGAATATCAGCCTGAGTCACATCGTGCGATGATTCATGCCAGTAGCCACACATCCGGCATTTACGCCACTGACAGCCAGCAGTTCTCAATATAACCGTGAGGCACCTTACAGGTTCATGCTCATCATGCTCGTAATCGAGCCACAGAGCCACCGGACTCATAGTGTTATGACCTCCCGCACATCTATTGCCACGCCTCTGATCGATTCCACCATCTCCCAGCCGCTCATCCTCGCCCTGCCCACACCAAACACACGGTCACTGTAGAATATGACCTCGTCATTCGGTCTTATCTCACCGCTCGCATTCATAACGCCGGGTGCGAGTATCGCCCCTTTCGGGATAAAATCACCGCCTATCTCCACTTTGTATGGTGTGATTCGTGCGATTCGCCGTGCTCCTGCCACGGAGAGAGCCATAAGCCCGTATTCAGGCACAACACGTGCGAGCACATCGCCGGTGACTGATACGAGCCTGAGTGCGGGATACTTCCCGACCACTCTTGTACTACCACGCAGGAGTTCATCACCGGCACCGATACCAAACTGGTAATCCGCCATCGCCTTTACCACCCCTGTGCGAATGCCTGATTCCTTACTCGTGGCACACAGGTTCGCAATGCAACTCCTCAGCCGGTGTATCGCCTCCTCTGAATGCTCTTTCTCCTGCTCTTCACACGTGAATATCACCTCTATGCCCTTATCTTCAGTCACAGACTCGCATATCGCCCTGTATGCGCCTCTTAGATGCGCAACGATGACATCATAGTTCCCGAGATTCTTATCGAGATACGCATCCAGGCGTGAAGCAACCCATGCACGTTCCTCAGCATCCCAGTAACCGGTTACAGGTATATCATAGAATGCTGCGGGATATACGAGCTCGAGTTCTCGTGGCACCACCCCGAGCGGTGATGTCAGAATCAATTCGTGCACATGCCCTCTATAATCACGAATGGCATTGATGATCCTCCTGTGCGATTGCGAGCTTGAATATGGCTTCTTCGCCGCACATGGCAGTATCAGCAGTATTCGCTTAGCAGGTGGTGCGTATCGTGCAAGAATGCGATTTGCGAATCGTCTGACCTCTATACGCCTGAGTGATTCCATGGTGTTTATTTTCATCGCTATTTTACGCGCGATTGGCGTTCCTGGCTCGAAGTATTCCTGTTTTGTATCCAGTATACGCAGTGCTGCAGTTAAAAACGCCGATGACCGCACACGTAACTCAACATACTCACGCAGTGTGCCGGTTCTTATGTATTCCCTTATTTTACGCAGTTCTCGTTCCAGTAATAGCGTATTGTGCCTGGCTATCTTCGCACGTGCATCTGCATTCAGCTCCTGTAATTTGCTCACGTCTGTTGAGGTGCATACGGAGCAGTTGCAGGGTAACTCTTCCAGTTCTGATACCCGTAGCTCGCATTCTTCGAGCTGGTATATGCCTGAGTAGCCCTTTATCAGTGCATTTATGTCATCCAGTATATCCACGCCCATATATACGAGCAGTGCTGCATTCTCCGGAGTAGCTATCGCAGGTGTCCATAAAGCCACATCAGGTGGTATCTCACTCCTCGCATCTATTACCCTGCGAACGAACGCCTCAGGCGTCTTGAGCATGCTGGAAGCGAACCCGATTACGAAGACATCAACATATAAAGGGCTCTCTCTCTGCTTATGGTGGAGTGGATGCACTTCAGGCAGCAGGACAGTGCCACGTGGGCTGTTCCAGCCGTCTTTCGTGCTCAGTGCTGCGAATGCTGGCGAATCCACGTTTATCAATTCGATTTCTTCTCTGATACCGCTCTCAGCGCTGACCAGAGCAGGAGTTTGCAACCGCCCGGTCGGTGTTATGAGCCTGCCTATCCTCGCTGCACCGTCCCGCCTCTTCACCTCGTAGTATCTGCTCAAATCACCAGCCACGTACCTGCATCATCTCAGTCTCTGGCAGTGCGGTCACCTCTATACCTTTCATCGGCATACCCAGCCCCTTTGAGATCTCCGCCAGTCGCTTTGGATCATCAAAGCAGTTAACCGCTTCCACAATCGCGGAAGCCATCTGTGACGGATTCTCAGACTTGAATATACCTGAACCAACGAACACGCCATCTGCACCGAGTCGCATCATGAGTGCGGCATCAGCGGGTGTTGCTATACCGCCAGCAGCGAAATTGACCACCGGCAGCCGCTGCAGTTCCGCAGTCTCATGCACAAGCTCATACGATACCTTCAGCTCCCTCGCAACGTCACGCAGCTCCTCCCCGGTCTTGCCTTTCAGCGACCTTATCTCGCCCATGATCAGTTTCATATGCCGAACCGCTTCCTTGACATCGCCCGTACCCGCTTCGCCTTTCGTCCTTATCATCGCCGCACCCTCCTCTATACGCCGCAGTGCCTCGCCCAGATCACGAGCGCCACATACGAACGGCACGGTGAATTTACGCTTATCCACATGGTGTGTATCAACAGGAGTAAGAACCTCTGATTCGTCCACCATGTCCACGCCCAGAGCTTCCAGTATCTCCGCCTCCACAAAATGACCTATCCGGCATTTCGCCATTACCGGTATGGTAACTGCATCCATAATCTCGGTGATAACAGCGGGGTCTGCCATTCGCGCTACACCGCCCGCCTTCCTTATGTCCGCAGGTACGGCATGCAACGCCATTACCGCAACAGCACCCGCTTCCTCCGCTATTACCGCCTGCTCCGCGTTCGTAACATCCATAATTACCCCACCCTTCTGCATTGATGCGAATCCACGCTTCAAAAGCTCTGTTCCATGCCTGAGATTACCGATCATTATTCTATCCGCCATATCTCTCACCTCAACACAGAATTTATGGCTATTATAAAAATAATTTTATAATCAAAGTATAAAATAAAACAAGGCGATAAAAATGGGTGAAGAAGACGGTAAAGAGAAGAAGACGATAGAGATAGATCCAAAGGAACTGAAATCCGGGGTTTGCAGAATAGACTCTTCCTTAGGCGAAAAATTAGCCATATGTAAATCAGACGATGGTAAAATCAGGATATTCAAGGTAGAAGAGTAGTGTAACATGTTATCACCATTCCGTCTCTTCTTCAGGAGAGTAAAAGCAGAAATAGTTTTAGATGATACTAAATTTAAAGTGTGCGAGGGCAAGGTAGTTTCTGTATGGGATTGGAAGAAGATGAGAAACGAGAAATGGTTAGTGCATTTGGATGAAAAGGGTAAGTTCAGTATAAAGAAATTAGAGTACAGGTGATGAGAAAGGGAGAGTGGTATGGGTTTGGGACTGCGTTTTAAGGCTAAGCTAAGGGGCGAACATAGAACTTACCTTCTCCACACTCTTCGCCTTCGCAAATATCGTGACCACGTCACGTGATTTAATCACTGTGTCCCCCTTTGGCAGTATTATATCGCCATTGCGCTCTATCGCCACTATTATTCCTTCTTTTAACCGCAGTTCGGAGATCTTCTTACCCACTACCTTCGAATTATCAGATACGATAATCTCAAAGATTTCGGCTTTACCGCCACTAATCGGCAGGAAATCCTTTATCCTGGGGCGTTTCACCGAGAAATAGAGGTGACTGGCGACCGTCATATCCGGATTCTCATACATGTGTATGCCCGCCTGTTTGAACATCTCTACATGCTCCTCCTGATTCACCACCGCGACAGTCTTCTTTGTACCCATACCCTTCGCCGTCAATGCCATCATCAGGTTTGCAGCATCATCCGATGTTGTGGCTATAAGCGCGTGTGCCCTTTGGGCTTCTGCCTGCTCCAGGGTCGATCGCTCCGTTGCATCTCCTACTATCGTAAGCACGTCGTATTTCGCCGCGATTTCGCGGCATCGCTTCTCATCCTGGTCTATCACCACCACGTCGTTCTTCTCCTGCGTCGCTAACTTCACAAGATTCTTACCGATTCCGCCCAGTCCCACTATTATCAGGTACATTGATCTTGATTTCCTGCCACTCACTTAAATAGTTACCACCTGCATAAATATCCCATTGCAAAGCCTCTGCGCTCTCCGTGACCCTGCGGTTGATCAATAATAAGGGCGAATGTTTTTGTTAAGGACCACTGTGGGCACTTATTCGCCACCAGTATGAATTTCGGATCCGCTGTTCGTTAAGGGTACATAAGAGTACAAAAGTAAATGGAAACCCGGTACAGAACGAATTTGGGATAAGGACATGCTCAAAGAATTCTTACTGTAACATGCATGTTGTTCTTGTCTTACAGCCGCCACAAACAGGTTTGTAGGGGCAGGCATAACAGGCATAGCCCGGGTTGAATGAGCCACGCTGCTGTAAATGTTCCCATATTATGCCAGCGGGTTCGTTACGAACATTACCCATGCAGACGGGAATAAAAGGGCAAGCCCAGACGTCACCGTTCGGCTTAATGTACATCATACCTCTGCCTGCGAGGCAGCCACCGAATAGATGACCCAGAAGCGCTATTATTAACCCGCTACGAATCCCACGTGATTGAAGCATATAAGCCCAGTACTCAGGAGCAGCGACGGGTATTAAAATCCCGCTTATTTCACGCTGTTTACGTAATAGGAGCTTTAAAAGTCTTCTCAACTCACCATTATCCAGTTCCTGATTGCTGAGCTTTTTGCCTCTGCCTGCGGGTACGAAGCGATAGATGAAGTAAGAATAGACGCCGATTTTGTTGCCATAGTCTATTATAGACTCAATCTCGTTGATATTCGCTCTCGCTGCAACGATGTTCAGATGAAGGTATAGATTCTCCGCCATACAATTGCTTATCCCTTTGATTACAGCATCATAAGCGCCTCTTACTCCCCTTATACGGTCGTGTATCTCGGGATTCAGCGCATCCAGACCTATTACAACGCCGGTATCATACCGTTTGAGCTCTCTCGCTACCGCTCTCGTTATCAATGTGCCATTTGTAGCAATGAATACCGTAAGACCTCGCTCTTTTGCATGTTCTATCAATTCAAAGAGGTCTTCACGCAATAAAGGCTCGCCACCTGAGAATACAAAAGTCCTGATACCCATCTCCGCTATACGGTCTATCAGTTCCTTCCCCTCGGTGGTCGTGAGTTCTTTGTATCTCTGTTCGCCGCCGAATGCATGACAGTGGATGCATCTCAAATTACATCTGCCCGTCACTTCCCAGACAACATGGGGATTGATCCCGAAGCAGCATATCTGGCTCAGACCGGCTGATGCATGTAGAAGGTTTCTGCACTGTACGAGCCAGTGTAGAAAGGGTCGCGTGTGCCAGCGGACGATAAACGCATACACGATTATCATAACCGCCTGTTTCAATAACAGATATGGGGGGTTATAGAAAGCTTTTACCTGTTTATGCCCTTTCTCTTCCGTTTTCATGGATTCACATATAAGGGAAGGTGGATGAGAGAACGCTCCTATTTACGAATAATCTGATATATAAGAAGTTTTTTGATGTCCCTGACGACTATTAACCTGGTTTTTCTCTACCAGATCCCTTGCCAGTCTTTTATTCAGCCCAGCCATCCCGAGACCATTGACGCGACTTTGACACCCATAATCACGAACAGAGCGATTATAAGCGTTTCCACACCCGCTTTCATGCTTATCTCACGCATCAGTAATGCCGATGCGAAATCAGTGATTACACAGAATGCCAGCGCAGCAATGAGCCCGTATCTTGCGAATATGAGTGCCATTGCGATTATCAGCGGGAGTGCAAATATTGTCCCAAATACCACCACCCTGACCAGGCTCACATGGCTCGCATCTGATATCACCTTCGTCATGCCCGCCATCCTCGGACATAAGATGAACAGTGCGAATGCTACTGACGCAATCAACAGTTCTTTCACCATTATCACC
>JAODGP010000025.1 GCA_025464345.1 Methanosarcinales archaeon
GCAATCAGAAACGTTCGAGATGCGGATAAGCTGTTTAGAGAAGGGAATACCTTTGTGGAGGAAGCGAACCAGTATCTGAGAAGTGCGTATGAAGACTTGAGAGAAATAGTGAAGGAGTTGAGGAAATATAAAACCGGTGAAGTTACAGTTGGCGGAACAGGACGATTAACAGCCGAAGGAGATGGGAACGCTACTATCTCGGTTAACGGAACCGTTGATGTAAGTGGAGAGGATGGGGTGCTTACAGTAACAGATAATTACGGGGATATGATAATAACAGTGAGAGGCTTCGGAAACAAGACCGAACTCGAACCAAATAAATGGCAATACACGGGGACAGGCAGTGCGGATATTACAGGAAGTGATATGATAGTGGAGTTCGAAGGTCAGAACATAGACTTGACTGCGGAAGGCACTGGTTCGGCAACTCTGGCTGGCACGGGAACATACGAAACATGTGGTAAGAAATGCTTGGAAGGCAGCTGGACGATTGAAGGAACTGGTATCGCTATATCCGCGGCGGTGAGTTGAAATGGTATCGGGAAGAATAATATTAGGAATCTTAGCAATAGCGGCGATTGTGGTTATAGGGGGGTGCATGGAGAAACCTTCCGCATCAACAGAAGAAACGCAACCGACACCAACGCCTGAGCTGGAGCAGACACCAGCACCATCGCCCACAGCTACACCAACAGTTACGGAAGTTATGACAGAAGAAGAGATAAATTCGCTCATGCAAACCATAGAAGAGATCGAAGCGATAGAATCGGAGTTGAACATACCAGAAATAGACCTGAACATAGATTTTGAATAAATGCAAAAGGAAATGGGTCGGATGCCACCCAGGCATCCGACTTTTTATTTTTTCAGCTTTTCTATACCTTTTGCACACTCATCATCTCCACAAGTCATCGGAGTTCAAGCACTGAAACAACGTGATCTATCATTCTACTCTCTCTTTTTCAGTACGATGAAAAGTGGGAATGAGCAAAAAGCTTTATCTTGAATAGATGACTATTTCTAATTGGAGTGATGCCGTCAGAGACAGACCAGAGGGGCAGGGATAAGGTGGTGGTGCTCGATTTCGGCGGGCAGTACAGCCATCTCATAGTGAGACGATGCCGTGATCTCGGTGTATATACGGAGCTTGTGCCATTTGATGTGCCCGTAGAGGAGCTCAAAAGAGATAGAATCAGGGGCATCATACTCTCTGGTAGCCCTTTCAGTATTCATGAGCATGACAGTCCGAGATGTGATACCCGCATCCTTGAGCTGGACATACCTGTGCTCGGTATCTGCTATGGCGCACAGCTGATTGCTTATCTGAAGGGTGGCGTGGTAGAATCTGGCAGGAAGAGCGAATATGGTCGGGCGGAACTTTTTTTCAAGCCCGATTCTGCACTCTTCCAGGGCTTGAACGATGAAGGCAGACTGGATGTATGGATGTCACACGGCGATGTGATACGGAGACTTGACGGTGCAGAGATAATAGGCTACACAAAGAACTCGCCGGTAGCTGCATTCAGAATCGCCGATATCTACGGCGTTCAGTTCCATCCCGAGGTTCACCACACCGATAAGGGAGACAGAATCCTGTGGAACTTCCTCCATCATATCTGCGGCTGTGAACGGAACTGGACAATTAAATCTTTCGTCAGAGCGGCAATCGAGGAGATAAAACGGCATGTGGGTGATGGCAGGGTTGTATGCGGGCTGAGTGGTGGTATAGACTCCGCCACTACTGCAGTACTCGTCAACAGAGCCATAGGCGACCGGCTCACATGTATATTCGTTGATAATGGCTTGCTGCGGAAAGGGGAGAAGGAGGAGGTGCTAAAAACATTCAGGGACGAGCTCAAATTGAATGTGGAATTTGTGGATGCACGGGAGCGGTTTCTTAACCGCCTGCGTGGTGTTAAAGACCCTGAAACCAAGCGGAGAGTGATAGGCGAGCTCTTTATAAGTATATTTGAGTCAGAAGCTCAGCAGCTAAATGCCGATTTCCTCGCTCAGGGCACGATATATCCTGACAGGATAGAGAGTGCGAGAGCGGGTTCAGGCAGAGCTTCACGGATAAAATCGCATCATAACGTGGGTGCATTACCGGATAAGATCGGGCTGAAGCTGATAGAGCCGATAAGAGACCTGTATAAGGACGAGGTGAGGCAGGTGGCGAAGGAACTCGGCATACCTGACACAATCATAACCAGACATCCGTTCCCTGGTCCGGGTCTCGCAGCACGTGTTATAGGTGAAGTGACGGATGAGAAACTGCGGATATGCCGTGAAGCATCGCATATCGTGGAGGATGAACTGAGACGCAACGGCTGGTATCATAAGGTGTGGCAGGCATTCGCTATGGTTGGAGACGACCTCGCAACCGGCGTGATGGGCGATGCAAGGATGCTCGGCAGAATCGTTACGGTAAGGATTGTCGAATCCCGGGAGGCGATGACTGCTGATTTCGTGAAACTGCCATATGATGTGCTGGAGAAGATAAGCAGACGAATAACGAATGAGGTGAAAGGAGTGACCTGGGTCACCTACGCGATATCATCGAAGCCACCATCAACCATCGAGCCGTGCTGAAATTATACGGACTACTCTGCAATTACCCGAGGGGCGAGGGAGACCACCGAAGACCCGCCATCAGATGATAGGAAGCGGCTACACAAAATGGCTTGGATTGAGAGGTGTCCATTATACAACGATCCACAAAGCAATGAAGAGATTAATCTATTGCCGATTCTATCCACGCCAGGTACTCATCGTATCCCGCCACGATGGGAAGGGCGATGACCTCAGGCAATTCATAGCTGTGAACCTCCTTTATCCTCTCTATAATCCTGTCTACCCTGCTCTTTTCTGTCTTTATTATCAGCAGAGCCTCTCTATCCTTGCAAAATTCGCCGTTCCACATGTAATACGAATCCACCTCCGTAACATTCACACACGCTGCCAGCTTCTCTTCCACCAGAAGCCGCGCTATCCGCTCAGATTCGTTCACACCCGCCGTGCAGAACACCACGAAGAAATGTTTCATTGCCTGGTGCTGAGTTCTTCCAGTACTTCCCTGGGCAGTTGCCTGGCGATGTCTATCTTCTTCACGCACGCGGTCTTTATCCCCCTCTTCTTCGCTTCTTCTCTCAGAGCTTTCGCCTTTATCTTCTTCACCAACTCCTCTAACTCCTCTTCTTTCATACACATCACCAACTTCTATTTATAACAATTGTTATATATAAAGGTATGTATTTCAAAGAAGCGTCTAACACGTGCATCTTCTATCCGCCAAGATACAGTGCCCGCACATCTTCGTTTGTGAGCAGGCTTTTTCCATCACCTTCAAATCGTTTCATACCCATCTCAAGGACATAACCACGATGACTCATGGCTAAGGTCTTCTTTGCGTTCTGTTCCACGATCAGGAGCGCCGTACCAAGTTCATTGATGCTGACGAGCTTCTCAAATAGAGTATCAATGAGCCTGGGCGATAGCCCGCTTGATGGCTCGTCGAGCAACAGGAGTTTTGGCTTGAGGATCATTGCCCTGCCTACTGCGACCATCTTCTGCTCGCCACCGCTCAGCGTGCCTGCCTTCTGCTCGCTCTTCTCCTTCAATTCAGGGAATATAGTTAAGACCTCCTCGAGTCCCTCCTTAAACCTGTCCTTTTGAATAAAGGCACCCATCTCAAGGTTCTCCATCACCGTAAGCGATGGAAACACATTCCGCTCCTGTGGCACATATCCCATCCCTCTCCTCACTATTTTGTCCGTCCTCCATCGCGATATGTCCACACCATCAAACTGTATCCTCCCGCTTCTCAACCTTATCAAGCCGAAGATGGTCTTCAAGAGCGTTGATTTGCCCGAGCCATTCGGTCCTATTATCGTGACCATCTCGCCTTTGCGTACCTCCAGTGACACGCCCCGGATGATGTCCAGATCGGTATATCCGGATACGACATCGGTGAGTTTGAGCATCATACACCTCCAAGATATGCATCCACCACTTGCTCGTTGGCACGCACTTCTTCTGGTGTTCCAGATGCGATAACCTTGCCTTTATTAAGCACGTAAATGTGATCGCACAGCTGCATGATCATCGGCATATCGTGCTCAATGGCAAGAATGGTCATGCCGCTATTCCGGAGTTCTTTTATAAGCTCCAGGATTCTCATCGCCAGTGTGGGATTCACACCAGCAAACGGCTCATCAAGGAGCAGCATCTTCGGCTCTGCCATAAGTGCCCGTGCTAACTCCAGTAGCTTCTTTTGACCGCCGGAAAGCGCACCCGCATATTCGTCCTTCAAGTGGAGAAGCCCAAAGAACTCGAGCAATGCACGGGCTTTCTTTATGCTCGCCTCCTCCTGACGTTTGACCTCCGCAGAACGTAACAGCACATCCCATATCCGCTCACCATACTGAAACTGGGTAGCAAGGAGCATATTCTCCTCTACGGTTAGCTTTGTGAGCGCTTTTGGGATCTGGAACGTGCGAATGAGCCCTTTGCGTGCGATCTCAAAGCTTGCCATATTCTCGATTTTTTCGCCGTTGAATATCACTCTACCAGTATCGGGCTTTTCAAATCCACTTATTATCTTGAACAACGTGGTCTTGCCCGCTCCATTTGGACCTATAATGCCCACAACTGCTCCCTTCTTCACCATTAAAGAACACCCATCCAGCGCTCTTATACCACCGAAACTCTTCGATACCCCGTGAACTGCAAGTATGCTCTCCATACCTCACTTTTCCAGTGTCAATTCCTCCTTCTTGCCTAAGAGACCTTCCGGCTTGAACATCATTACGATTATCAGTAATAATCCAATAAATAATATCCTGAGTGCACCCATTTGAGTCGGACTGAACGGGAGATAGACCTGAGCGAATCGTGTTCCACTGAAGAAACTCCACAGGATGATAGCACCCAGAATTGTGCCCCTGTTGTTACCACTTCCGCCGAGCACAACGGCAATCCATGCATAGAACGTTTCGACTGGCATGAAATTTCGAGGGTTTATATACTGCAAGTAGAAGGCGAGAAGCGAGCCTGCAAGTCCCGCTATCATGGAGCCCAGCACAAGTGCCTGGATTTTATAGTAGAAGACGTTCTTGCCAAGCGATGTGGGAACGTCTTCGTCCTCTCGTATGGATTTTAACACACGACCCCAGGGCGATTTGATGAGTTTTTCTAATAGTAAATAGCACACCACGAGGACGATCAGCACAACCTGGAGAAGGAAGAAGTTGTAATCACTCTGTATGAGTCCCTGGAAGGGGCGTGAAAAACCATGCACTCCCATTGGACCGCCAGTAAGCCATTCCTCATTTAACAGGATGAATCGTATTATCTCTGCAAATCCGATAGTTACGATTGCTAAATAATCCGCTCTGAGTTTGAGTGTCGGTATCCCCAGGAGACCACCACATACTCCGGCAAGAAGTATTCCTGCAATCACTGATAAAAGTAGCGGGACGCCGCTCAGGTTCAACAATACAGTCGTATATGCTCCTATTGCGAAGAAGGCAACATGCCCGAAATTGATCAAGCCGGTGAATCCCCATTCTAAATTCAGTCCCAAGGAGAACAATGCATAGATTGCTGCGATCAGTAATACCGTGATTATATACTCTATCATCTATAATGACCCCACGTTTATATTTAACTGTTACAAATGATAAAATGAAGCGATAGAGATGCCCGTGATAAGATTGCCATACAGTGACCTGGAACGCCTCACCGGTGCAAGTATCGAGCGAATAAAGGAGCAACTGCCGCTTATGCCCGCAGATGTTGAGCGTATGGACTCCGAGCAGATGGATGTGGAGTTCTTCCCGAACCGCCCGGACCTGTTCAGTGTTGAGGGTGTCGCACGTGCACTCAGGCATTTTCTGGGTATCAAGCCCGGACTGATGCGTTATGATGTGGCGAACTCGGGTATCGAGATGAATGTGGACGCCTCCGTCAATACGGTTCGACCATACATAGTATGCGGTGTTGTGAGCGGTGTAAATATAGATTCAGGTGCGATAGAATCGCTGATGCAGTTGCAGGAGCAGTTACATCGTGGAATCGGGCGGAATAGAGAGAAGGTTGCAATCGGTCTGCACGACCTGAGCAGGATAAGACCGCCATTCAGGTATCTCGCAGCGGACCCTGGATTCGCATTTGTCCCGCTCGATTACGATGAGGAGATGACACTGGCGGAGATACTGGAGCGCCACCCGAAGGGCATTGCTTACAGCTACATACTCAGTGATAGCGAGAGGTATCCACTGATTCTCGACTCTGCGGGCAATACACTCTCGTTCCCGCCGATAATCAATGCCGAACTGACGAGGGTGACGGAATCCACGGAGGACATATTCATAGAAGTCACGGGTATGGATAACAGCGTCAATATCGCCCTGAACATCGTCGCCACTGCGCTTGTAGAACGTGGTGGACGAATCCGGTCGGTGGCGATGCACTACCCGGGCGGTGCCGGCGTGGTAAGTACCCCGAATCTCGAGCCACGGGAGATGACAGTCTCGCTTGATGAGGTCAATTCGCTCATCGGTATCAATCTGAGTGCTGATGAGTGCAAAGCCTGCTGCGAACGTATGGGGCTCGGTGCAGTTCTCGAAGATGGGCACTTAAAGCTGTTTATTCCCGCATACAGGTATGATATACTCCATCCATGGGATATAATCGAGGATATTGCCATAGGTTATGGTTATAACAGGCTGATGCCCGAATACCCGGACACGCTCGTAATAGGTGAGCAGCATCCGGTGGAGGAACTGAAAACCGCGATTAGAGCGATAATGACCGGCTTAGGCTATTTCGAGGTGATCACTTTCACATTGACCTCCGCAATCAAGCAGTTTGAGCGTATGCGCCGTGCTGAGACCCATACGGTGAAGGTGGCATCCCCTATCAGTAGCGAGCATACAATGCTGAGATGCACGATATTACCCAATCTGCTTGAGATACTCGCGTTTAATAAGCATCGTGACCTGCCACAGCGTATCTTCGAGGTGGGCACCGTGATTTCAGGTTCGGACTACAGCGAGCGAGAGCATCTCGCTGCCGTATCCATACATGCAAATGCCAATTTCGCAGAGATGAGGTCGGTCGTTGATTCGGTATTGAACGAGCTGGGACTGAACCATTCGGTTCGGATAGTGGAATCAACCGATGAGGCGTTCTTAACAGGCAGATGTGCGGATATATTGAGTGGCGGTGACAAGCTTGGTGCATTTGGCGAACTACATCCGGAGGTGATACTCAATCACGGGCTGGACTATCCGGTTGTGGGCTTTGAACTGGATATCACAAACATTTTAGAGGATGGAACGAGCACGAGAATACAGTGAGGATGAGATATACAGGCGTCTGGAGCCTTATATCGCATCATGGTTCAGGAATAAATACCGGCATTTCACGCCACCACAGCGGTATTCTATTGTGGCGGTGATAGATAGGCGGAACATACTGATATGTGCGCCAACGGGCAGTGGTAAGACATTTGCATGCTTCCTCGGGATTATAAATCACCTTTGCAGGCTGAACCGTGCGGGTGAGCTCGAAGACCGGACATACTGCCTTTATATAAGCCCGTTAAAGGCGCTGGGCAATGATATAAGGCGCAATCTGGAAGAGCCACTGGCTGAGTTGATGGCGCGGGAATCGGGCATTACGAACGGGATACGTGTGGCTGTCCGGACGGGCGATACAACGCAGAAGGAGCGACAGAGTATGCTCAGGAAGCCGCCGCACATACTGATAACGACACCGGAAAGCGCAGCGATAATACTGAATGCACCCAAGTTCAGGGAGCATCTCAAACAGCTGGATTACGTCGTGCTCGATGAGATACACGAAGTCGCGGATTCCAAACGTGGAGCGCATCTGAGTATAACGCTGGAGCGATTGGAGCATTTCTGCAGTGCAGGGTTCACACGTATCGGGATGAGTGCCACGATATCGCCCCTGGAGGAGGTTGCGAAGTTCCTCGTGGGCTATGATGAATGGCATAAGCCACGCCCATGCATGGTTGCGGACGTATCGTTTGCGAAGGAGCTGGATGTGAGTGTGCATTCGCCGATGAATTTCATCTATGATACCGGCGACACGACAGCGGCACTTTACGATGAGGTGCGAACGCTCGTGGAGGAGCATAAATCCACTCTGATATTCACGAACACGCGGTCCGGTGCTGAACGTGTCTCGTATAAGCTTGCGAAGCTGATGACCGAGGACAGGGATAAAATAGGCACGCATCACGGCTCGCTATCACGGGATACGAGGTTTGAAGTTGAGGAGGGTCTGAAGGCTGGCAGGATGAAGGCGGTTGCATGCTCATCTTCGCTTGAGCTGGGCATAGATATCGGTGCACTCGACCTGTGCATACTCATAGGCTCGCCAAAGAGCGTTACGAGGCTGATACAGCGTGTCGGGCGGTCGGGGCACAGGCTGGACAGGATTGCTCGTGGCTGCCTCGTCGTGACCGACATGGACGACCTCGTTGAGTGCACGGTGCTGGCGAGGTGTGCGAGGGATAAGAAACTGGACCGGGTTCGTATAGTGGGTCCTGCCCTGGATGTCCTGGCACAGCATGTTGTGGGTATGGCGCTGGAGCAGCGATGGGAGGTTGAAGATGCGTATAATTTAATAAAGCGTGCGTATCCGTATCGTAATCTGAGCAGGGAGCAGTTCATATCCGTGCTGCGGTATCTCTCGGGTGACTTCTCGGAACTGGAGAGCAGGAAGGTGTATGCGAAGATATGGTATGATGCGGAGGATGGTGTATTCGGGAGGAAGAGGAGCACCCGTGGGATATACATGACACATGTGGGCACCATACCATCTGAGAGTTCGGTGCAGGTATTCCTTCGTGGCGCGAAGAAGAAGATAGGCGAGATAGACGAGCCGTTCCTGGAGAAACTCAATAAGGGTGATACTTTCGTGCTCGGTGGTAAAACCTACAAGTTTGTATCGGTGCGTGGTATGCGTGCGTATGTTGATCCTTTTGAGGGTATGCCGACCATTCCGGCATGGATAGGCGAGATGCTGCCCTTAGAGTATGATTCTGCGATAGAGATAGGGCGGTTCCGGGCGGAGCTGGAGCGCAGGCTCGCGGATTCGGATAGAACCGATGTTGTGGAATGGCTTAAACGTGATTACGGACTGGAAGGTGGAGCGGCGGAGAACATCGTATCGTATTTTGATGAGCAGAAGAAGTATGCGGGTGTCATACCCAATCACAGGCGTATCCTCATTGAATACTACTGTGATGAGTCCGGGCGGCAGAACATAGTCTTCCATGCACTGTATGGTAGAAGGACGCTCGATGCGCTATCCCGTGCTTATGCATATGCGATAAGCCGCAGGTACAAGACAAACGTCTCTGTGACGATAAATGATAACGGGTTCATACTGAAACTGCCGTACAAGCGTGTGGATAGCGGTATCAGTATTATAGACCTTGTGAGCAGTGAGACCGTGGAGGGCATATTACGCGAGAGTGTGAAGCGGACGGAATTGTTTAAACGGCGGTTCAGGCATTGCGCAGTTCGTGGCTTGATGGTGCTGAAGCAATACAAGGGCTATGAGATAGGTGTGGGCAAGCAGCAACGGAGCTCATCAGCCATATTGAGTGTTGCGAGTAAGATAGAGGGTTTCCCTATCGTTGAGGAGACGTATCGTGAGATACTGGAGGAGGTGTTCGATATAGAGCATGCGAAGGAGGTGCTTGAGGGTATAGAGACCGGTGAGATAGGTGTGATTGCGGTAGAGACGCCGTTTCCTTCGCCTTTTGCACATAATCTCGTGGCTCTGCAGGCGTCTGATGTGGTGCTCATGGAATCACGGCGTGAATTGCTACTCGAACTCCATAAGAGGGTGATGGATTACATAGCCCAGGGATGTGGTGGTTATAGTGGATTGGGAAAGATTGGTGAGGATTAGTATGGAGGGGAGGCAAGGCACGAAGTGAGACAGATACCGCGAATTCTGGTGAACTCGCCGTTGTGCTCTCGGTGTTAGGAAGTACTGATTTGTCAAATGAGCTCTCTACCATAGCTATTGGAGCGAGATTCACGCATTGAAACTGCGTGATAATATCATATCCACCTTTTCAGTCCGATGGATCGCGTCACCGCTCATCACAATCCTCGTAGAGCGTGCATACCGGGTCTTCTGCGAGATAATCGCCGGATAGGGCATACGCTCTCGAGCGGCAACCGCCACATATCTCCCTGTATTTGCATCTACCACACCTGCCTTTTAGCTCACGTGCACGTAAAGCCCTGAACACTTCCGATTCCTCTACAATATCAAGCAATCCTGCTTCTCTCACATTGCCCGCCCTCACGGGCAGATACGCACATGGTGTGACATCGCCGTTCGGGAAGATATGGAAACGAGAGATACCAGCGGTACAGCCTCTAAATTGGGGTTCTTCACCATCCACAAGCCCGGTTGATCGGAGATAAGCCCAGTATTGCGGGTTGCATATAGGCTTGAGCCAGACTTTGACACCCAGCTGCTTCTCCAGCACGAAGTCAAAGAATTTCATGTTCTCCTCGGGTGACAAGCATGCATCAGAAATCTCCTTACCACGTCCCACCGCAATGAGATATATGAGATAGATGCGCCAGAGCCCCATCATATCAGCAAACCTGATTATACCCGGCAGTTCGCTATAATTGTAATTCGTGACCATGGAGAACAGCTGAACCTTGAGCCCCGCTTTTCGACATGCTTCCAGCCCCCGCAGTGCCGCACTGAATGCGCCATCAACCCCCCTGAAATGGTCATGTGCCTGTCCGAGCCCGTCAATACTTATTGCAGCACGCTCTAAACCCGCAGCCCTCAGCTTCTTCGCCACTTCTTCTGTTATCAGCGTGCCATTCGTCGCCATCACCACCTGCATATCAAAACCCGAGGCGTACTCAATCAATTCATATATATCAGGACGAAGTAGAGGCTCACCGCCCGTGAATGCGAACTTGACGTGCCCGAGCTTCGCCGCCGCCTCTATGATTCCGAAACCCTCATCCGTGGTTAGTTCCCCCTCAGGCTCTTCACTTATCGAACAGTGCTTGCAGTTCAGATTGCACCTCTTCGTCACCGCCCATACAACCTCTCCTGGCATATAGCTGAAACAGCCAGTACCTACTGCGTCATTCGAAAATACCTCCTCCATGTGCGTATTTAGCCATGCTCGCACTTCTCTGTCGTCCATCAAATCATCCTCTTCATGCTCATCCATTATAAAAGTATTCTTTTATGTTCATCTCCAACAGATACGATTATATGTCTGAGCTGGATTAGAACCCGGTAGCATGAGGTGATAAAGATGGTCAATTGTATCAGATATGTCATCATAGTCACAGCGATCTGTGCATTCAGTGCGCAATTCGGCGTCACCGTTATTGCCACTCCACTTGCGTGGTGGGTGGTCGAGGAGTTTGAGACCTCATGGTTCGTATCCTCACTGATATTCTCTGCATTTACGATTGCGAGCACACCACTGGAGATACCCGGCGGCATATTATCGGATAGAATAGGCAGACGCCCGCTGATCACCGGCGGATTGCTGCTTTATGCCGGTGCATCCGTTCTATTCCCGTTTGCACGTGGTGCGACCGACCTTGTATTCACGAGATTGCTGCAGGGTGCGGGTGCCGGTCTCTTCTTCCCTGCCATTACCGCATTAATCACCGATACGACGAGCTATGAGAATCGAGGGCATGCAATGAGCATTTACAACATAGGTGTTGGTGCAGGTATGGCTCTGGGTCCAGCCGCTGGCGGATTGCTGTTCACCAGATACGATATCTTCATGCCTTTTTATCTCTGCGCTGGATTCGCACTCATCAGTGTAATACTTGTGATTCTGCTGGTGCCTGAACCCATGCATAAAGCCAGAGATAGAACAGCATTACAGGTCACAGACAGACGTGCTCTTACGGTTTCCTGCATCATTATATTCTCTGGTATAGGCGTTGCTGCGATAATGACGCCGGTATTCGCACCGTTTGCCGCTAAGGAGCTCATGAGTTCGCTATCATTACCAGAGAGGCTGGAAATCATCGGGTACATACTATCCACCATGCTCGCAGTGTTTACCATATTACAGATGCTGCTCAGCAGGTTGATGAAGTATACGGGCGAGCTAAACCTCTCGCTATTCGGACTGCTCTTGTGCGGGTTGAGTATGCTGGCTCTGTATTTCGCAACTGCACCCCTCGCATTATTCATGATAAGTGCGGTACTGGGTGCCGGGCTCGGTGCTCTATCACTCGGCACGCTGACGCTGGCGTCGAAATCGGCGAATATGGAGGTGGGTAAAGTGATGGGCATCTACTACACGCTATTTTATGCCGGGCTGGGTGCTATCCCGCTCTTCTGCGGATGGCTATCCGACATATCAGGACCGAGGATCCTGTTCCTCGGCTATGCCATGCTGCTATTCGTTCTGTGTGCTGTGATATGGATATATGCACTGTTTAACCGCTTTTCATAATAAGATAGAAGATTATATTTAAGATCTGCACTATACAATAACGGGAAAAGAGGGAGGAGATATAGAGATGGAAGTAGAGATAGCGAAGGAGAATGAGAATAAACTATTGAAACGGAGAGAGGTATTCTTCCGGCTAAGGCATGATGGTGGCTCACCGAGCAGGGCGGAAGCGCGGGCGGCACTGATAAAAGCGCTTCAGTGCAGTCCGAACCTGCTTGTAATCGACTGGATGCGTGCTGAATTCGGCAGACGTGAGACTGTGGGCTATGCAAAGGTGTATGAGAATGAAGATAGACTGAAGGAGATAGAGGCGGAGCATATAATAAAGAGGAACTTTGGTGAGGGTGTGAAGAATGATACATAAATACTATGAGGTGGTGAAAGAAGGCGAGGGATTGATATTGAGGCGTAAGCGCAAGACATGCCCTCGATGTGGTGCTGGCGTATTCCTGGCAGAGCATGGAGACCGCTACTCGTGTGGTAAGTGTGGCTATACAGAATTCAAGAAAAGGAGCTGAATCACCACGCTAAGGAATCGCGTAGAAACATCGCCAGTCTCATGCTATCCTCTTCGCTCCTCATCAAAATGTCTGTTTTCAATACTTCCACATCCACATCCAGCTCATCGCTCTTATCTATCACCAGTACATCCAGGAAATCCGCATAGCATCTGTAAATGCCATAAGGAGATACTTCAAACCCCTTTGCTCGCATCAGTTTACCGGCAGGACCACTCACAGGCGCGTTACCCACCACCGGTGATACCGCCACCACCTCCTTACCCCTCAATAGCTCCCTTATACCTTTCAAACCCAGGATGGGTCCTATACTTGTTATCGGGTTGCTCGGTCCTATCAGCACCTCATGCTCGGATTCCAGCGCGTTTATAACCGCTTTTGTCGGTCTCGCATGTTCAATACCGTCGAATCGTACATCAAGTACCTCCGGCTCACCTCGCTTCGTGACCCAGAACTCCTGGAAATGGAGCTCACCATCTGGTGTTATTATCCTCGTGCTCACTCTCTCATCGGTCATCGGGAGTATCCCGGCATTTATACCGAATCGTGTCCTGAGCTCACAGGTTGCTTCTGTAAGTGTCATACCACGCCTTATCAGTTCTGTCCTCAATATGTGCGTCGCCCTGTCGGTATCACCGATCATCATCCGCTCATCATGACCCCGCATCTTCAGTGCGTTATGAGTATGAAAAGTATCGCCTGCAATGCCCCACCATCTCTCACGGTCTATTAATCCCGCCAGTGTATATATTACGGAATCAACATCCGGGCATACTAAATTGCCGGATACATAAACGTCCTCCGCTGTATTCACCACTATTATAAGATTCTCCTCGCCAAATACCCGTTTCAAACCCGGTAACAGCTTGGGCGTACCCCCCGACAGGATGAGCATGCTATTTTATATATCAAAATTAAAAGTAACTACTCACCAAATACTAAAATTCCAATGACCTAAATGATGGCGAGATGGCGTATAACAGCAGATAAAAAGCTTCGGGGCTTCACACCCGCGCTCAGATCTGCCCCGGCTTCTTTTATCCGCAAACCGTTATATGAACCGAAGGATAGGTGTCGCTCTTACAGCACCCGATGACTGGACTGCAACCGCATTCATGAGGAGTATAAGGGATAGGGGAGCAGAGGCTGTCGCACTCGATCTCTCTCATGTAAGCGTTTCTATCGGCACTGACTTATCATGGCTATATGAAGATGCGAAACTCCACGATATGGATGGTCTTATCGTCCGTGATGTGGGTATAAGCAATTCCTTAGAGCTTATTTCCGTTAAGTTCGATTTGTTACGTCAATTTGAGCGTGATATGCGGGTTATGAATACTTCAATTGCTATCCAGAATGCGGCAAACAAGTTCTTCTCGTTCGTGCTATTCCTCAAAGCGCATCTGCCTGTGCCTCGCACGGTGGTAACAACCCGTCTGAGTGTCGCAAAACGAGCAATTGCGGATTTACACTCGGTTCTGGTGAAGCCTGTATTCGGCAGTCAGGGCAGGGGAATAATCAAACTCGAGGAGCCTGACGATGATAAACTCTCAGCTTTACTGAAAGAGCGTGGTGTGCTATACCTGCAGGAGTTCATTCCCAACCCTGGTCGTGACATACGGGTGTTTGTCGTCGCGGATGAAGCGCTTGGTGCTATTTATCGGATCTCGCCACATGGGTCATTCGTATCCAACCTCAGCCAGGGTGGACGTCCACGCAGATGCGAACTGACCGGGGAGTTGAGTGAGCTTGCGATACGCGCTACGAATGCAATTGGTGCTGATTTCGCGGGTGTTGACATTATAGAGGGTTATGATGGCTTATACCTGCTCGAGATAAACGCAACACCTTCCGGTCGCGGCATAAAGTCAGCCTGTGGTATTGACGTCACCGGTAAGATTGTGGAGCTCCTATTCTCGCAATTGAAGCGTTAAGTTAAGTTGAATTTATATTTCCGACGGTTTTGGCACTGAATGACTGTGCAACGAGTTGCAACATTTAATGGGATTCTAACAACTATCTGGACTGGATTGACACATTCAGTGATGGCTTGAATAAGAATAAAAGAAAGATAAGATAATCTAAAATTGATGTTATTACGTTAATGAACAATCCAATAAAGAAGATACTGGCGATTGGGTATTCAGTCAGGCATATAGTTTGTTCAGGTACCAGAGCGGGCTATGAGATGTATGCTGCCGATGCGTTCGGCGACGAAGATACGCTAAGATGCGCGGTGCGCTACACGCCACTGGAGAACATCAGACATGTGATTGATGATGTTGATGGCATCTTATTGGGTTCTGGTCTGGAGAATGCGGATCTGGGATTCATCACGGAGGATAAGATACTGGGCAATTCCCCGGAGAGGATGCGCCAGGTATCGAATAAGGCATGGCTGGCAGACCGGCTTGATGAGTTGGACGTAGCCCATCCCCGTACATCCCTCATGGCGGATATTAACGCACAGAGGCTGAGATACCCGGTGGTGGTGAAGCCGATATATGGTGGCGGCGGTACAAATAACATACTGTGCATGAAAGATAGTGATTTAACAAAATTTAAATCTTATGACTTCATATGCCAGGAATACATAAAAGGCACACACGCTTCCGTATCCACACTGTCAACCGGTAAAGAAGCCATATCAGTCGGTGTAAATGAGCAGCTGATTGGTGTGGCTTCGCTGCACGCACCGGGCTCGTTCTCTTACTGTGGCAATATCACGCCGCTCGTCTCGCAGGCTTCCGAGCGTATGTGTGAGATAGCAGAGTTCTTAACACTCGAATTCGGGCTGAAAGGCACAAATGGGTTCGATTTCGTCATAACAGGCGAGGGTCAGCCGTTACTGATAGAGGTAAATCCACGGTTTCAGGGCAGTCTCGATACCATAGAGCTCTCTACCGGGCTGAATCTCGTGGATGCCGTGGTAAAAGCGGTAAGAAGTAGCTTGTTGCCTGAGAGAATCGTCACGCAGAGATATGCAGTAAGACTCATCCTCTATGCCGATCATGACGTGGTAGCCAGCATAAATTTTGTGGACGGTATCGTGGACATCCCGACGGATGGGCGAGTCATTAGAGCAGGTCAGCCAGTGGCATCATGCACAGGTACAGGTGCTACGAGAGCAGATGCAATTGCAGCGGCAATGCGCAGGCTCAGACGGCTGAAAACGGGACTCAAAACTTAAGATGCACATCATGTTATACCCAGAACGAGATCGAGCCTGTCCAGTGATTTCCGCTTCCCTATCACCACCACCGTATCGCCTTCCAGTAGCTCATCCTCAGGTCCTACATTCGATATTATCCTGTCACCCCTTATTATTGCAATTATTATTGCACCCAGCTTCTCTTTTATACGCAGGTCCTTCACCTTCTTCTTCGCTATCTTAGCCCCGGGCTCGACCTTAAAAGTCTCTAAGGATGTCTCTCCGGTCTTCGATACGAGCTCAAGGAAATCAACAACTGCGGGCTTTATCAGGCTCCTCGCCAGCCTCCTGCCACCTATCTCCTCTACAATCACCGCCTTCTTCACTCCTATCCGGTATAATCGCTTAGCTGCTTCCTCTGAACTCGCCCTCGTCACTATCTCCAGGTCATTATTCAGGCTCTTTGCCGTTATGCATAGCAGCAGGTTACTGCAATCGGAGGGTAGAGTGGAGACCAGTCCTGAGGCACGTTCCACTCCCGCTTCCTTCAGAACCTCGTCCTGCGTCGCATCACCCACGACAACCGGTATCCCCTTCTTCTTCAACCCTTTCGCAACCGTCTCGTCCTGCTCGATCACCACGAAATCCAGCCCTTCCACTTTGAATTCGTTCACAATCACTTTACCGGTTCGCCCGCCACCGCATATTACCATGTGATTCCTCATCTTCGCCACGCTCCTCTTCACCCTGACAACGCCAAAAGCTTCACGCAATCGCCCCTCCAGTACAAGTTCTATTATCTCTATCAGTGCGTATAACGTTATACCAACACCTGCTATAATCAGTCCCGCGGTGAACACCCGCCCGTAGAATGTCCCTGGTATTATATCACCATATCCGACAGTGGTGATGGTGACGATGGTCATATAAAACGAGTCGAAAGGCGAGAGCCCCTCGAGATAGACGAAGCCGAGAGTACCGGCTATGACAACGAGCAGCAGTAAGAGAAGAGCAGCAAATATGTGTCTTATCGGTTCCATTATAGTTGACCCATACTATACATATCATCTCAATACTTAACTAATCTGGCAGGACATATTATATTCGCAAACTATATACTGCATGGAAAATATTTATGAAGAGGATGTACATAAAATAAATTTCTTCTCAATCTATGGTGCAATGAAGCGGATATTCCATATCGCAGACACGCACATAGGTTATACCGCTTACAGGCGGGTAGAAGAGGGAAGTGGGCTGAACCAGCGGGAAGTGGATACCTACGATGCATTCTCCCAGTTTATTGATTTCACGATCAGTGAGAAGCCAGATGTGGTATTGCATGCAGGAGACCTCTTCGATTCCGTACGCCCGACCAATCGCGCTATATCTTTCGCGCTGAGCCAGATACTGAGGCTGAGCGAAGCGGGTATACCTTTTGTCGCCATTTCGGGCAATCACGAATCGCCACGATTGAAGGAGACGGGCAGTGTATTCAGCCTGTTTGAGCATATACCCGGGGTGTATGTGATCTACGAAGGCAGATATGAGACCATTGAACTTGATGATATGGTTATTCATGCGGTTCCTCATTGTGATGATATAGAGCGTGAGAAGGACAGGATAAGACCTGTAAAGAATCGCTTTAATATAGCTATGCTACATGCCGGCATCAAGGTCGGTGGCAAGCCTGTGTTCATGATGGGGGATCTGAACGAGCAGGTCGTCAGCATTGATGAGCTCACGGGACTTGATTACATCGCTCTGGGTCATTACCACCGATACACGAGGGTGCGTGGAGATGCGTATTATGCGGGTTCCACTGAGCGATTCAGCTTCGGTGAAGTGAGCGATGATAAGGGTTTCTTAGAACTGAGACTGGGCGATGACGGTACTAAGGAGGTCATATTCCACCCGTTGCAGATAAGGGAGATGGTGGATCTGGAACCGGTTGTATGTGATGGGCTCGATGCGCAGGCGATAAAACGAGCGATAAAAGACCGGATAATCGAGTGCAAACCAGATAACAAGGTGGTCCGGTTACGTGTTCTGGGGATACCACTCCATGTGTATCACTCGCTCGATTTCGATGAATTCAAACGTTTAACCAGGCACGCGGTGCATTTCGAGTTGAAGTACGAATTCAGACGCGATGAATCTTCCTCGACGCTCAATAAGAGCACGTTCCGCTCGCTACGTAGCGAATTTGAGAATTTTATCGATGAATACGCAACCGGTGTGCAGATAGACCGTAAGCGGTTGAAGGAGCTGGGATTGGGGTATATGCGTGATTGGGAGCAGTGAGATACGCCGGAAAAATTGCTCAAAAGCGTCCTCTCTTCAGCACGTTCAGGAATTGACCTTTGTGTCATATGACACCTGAGCAGGAAGCAGAACTAAAAGCCAAAGCCGAGGCAGGTGAGTCCACACCATCTGGGATGGTGTGATGTGAGCAAAGCAGACACATGATGTGACCTACACCTACTGGGGCATGCGTTGGGTATTCGAGCGCCTGGGCTTGAAGAAGAAAGTACCTCGATCCACATCCCCCAAAGCTTCTGCTGAAGCGCAGGAAGCTTGGAAAAAAGGGGACTCACAGAACAGTTAGAAAAAGCCGGTGTGTCAGATGCCACAGGTTTATA
>JAODGP010000026.1 GCA_025464345.1 Methanosarcinales archaeon
TCACGACATCATCATCTGGCAAGTTTGTATCCACATAGATGGTCAAGGGTGTGCCTCTCGTTGTTGATTCAATTTCCTCTCCTTCAGTATCTCGGATTTCTATATCCAGAGTTGGACTGTCAAAGAAAACCCATGCATCTTCTTCATTCAATGTGCCACTGGAATTAGTCCATTTCACCTTATAAACCGTTTCCTTCACCTTTGCAGTCGTTATATCCTGGGTGATATTTCCATCGTCATCTGCTTCCCAAGAGAACGAATGGTCCGGGTCTGTACTTTCAAAGGTCACCACCGAGTTAGGCTCAAGGTCATAAATTCTCAGCGTTTCCCCGATTATTACGGTAAATGGTCCATTGTCGAGATCTATCTCCCTCTTATCACCAGCCGCACTTGCCGCCGGCACCACCGCTATCAGTGCTGCTCCTATGACCACAGCCACTGCAATGGTTATCGCTTTACCTCTTCTGCCTTTCACGTCCATTTTTTGTTCTCATCCCCTAACGTCTTAGTAGAAGGAGGGATATATAATCTTTTATAGCAAAAAACCGGGTGATTTTAATTTCCTGAATGCGGATCAGTGCTACCGGGACATTGAAATGTGTGTAAAGAATTCATGAATGGGTCTTTGGGACAGTCTTATTATGGTGGTTGGAGGGTATTAAGGGAGAAATTGAAATTCCAGTATACCTTATCCAAGGAACAGGAGACCGGATGATACAGAGGAGATTTTTAAAAAGATTGAAGAGGTGGTAGAGAAGTTTTCTGGGAAACATTATTGTTGCATGGGGCGAAGCGTGCTTCCAAAACAGCTAAATACCATCAAGATCGTTCCTTCGAGAGCAAAAGCAACTATAGAGGTGAGTTATAACCCCAAGTAGAGCATAAAAGCATTTGGTTGGGTAGACATATCCGGTAATTTCGGCGTAATACCAGCGAAAAGGTGCAAGAGGGATAACTTCACCGCTCACATTTTAGGAGATGTTATTCTGAGGAGATAATCCTTTATTAGATAATGCAAGAATCCATGTGAGGGATGCTCAGCAAAATACTATACTGTTGCTTACATTGTAGCACCTATCCTTAAATGTTTTTCGTTTTAGTTTTTCACGTTCTTCCGCGGGGTTATACTCCACCTGACACCCGATTTTACCCAAATGCCGCTCTAATACACTCCTCTGTACTGCACAACTGCACAGATGCACCGCCACAGATTAGCGGCACATAACGTTTCATCTTACCTGAATTGGTCAATAACGACCTGTAATGCTCAAAAGCAGGAGATACCACGTAGCATGTATCGCAAATGACCCTAACACCATAGCGTTCTATCTCGTACACCACATCCAGCAACTGGTCCCTTATTCGCCTCGCAGTGAATACAAAGACATCCCTGCGAACCTTTTTACCGCCTGACTTCAGATACCTGCATATCTGCCTCAGCTCGGTGTGAGAGCAATGCGGACATCCTATCGCTATCACCTCAGGATCGCAGTATTCATAGACATCATCCAGATCCCGCCGCTCTATCTCCACCTCTTCCTCTATATAGCTCTCATCTATTCCTCGTATCGCCTCCGGTGTCACACCCTTTACATGATACATCCCCACGGCACCAGTAGCCCCTATCGCCGCAGAGAGATGCTTCAACTCATCTCTATCAGGCAGCGACCCTGAGAGCTCTATCAATGGTATCCTGTCCTCTGCTAAGTCTCCTATGAGATATCCGAGCGCGCTATAATCTGCATCGGTCAGTGCGCAGTCCACCTTCACCTTCAGTCCGGGCAGTCTGTTATCATCCATATGCAGCCCGTAAAGTGGCGTTTTGCCTATAAGAGCAGCAGCGAGTGCTGATGGCGCACCCTCCATGTTCGTCCTCGCACCTATGACCGAATTGGCATACAGTACAGCTGACGATTCCGCCCATGCGAGATGGCTACCCGTATCCGGTCTCACACCTGCCAGTAGATAAGGCACACATGTGCATTCAGGTGAGATCCCGAGCCTGGAATAAGCCGCAAGTACCCTGCTCTGCCGCTCTGCAAACTCCTCTGTGATGCCCATAGCCCGCCATAGCGCTCTATCCATGCCCATAGGGTTCAATGTTGCATCCACTGCCACGCTGCCATCGAGATCCTGTATGAACACGAAAGCATCGCCTATGGTCCTGTACGATACACCAGAGATATGTGCGCTCTTTACCGGTATCAATCTTGCTGCATCGTTCAGATCACCGATAGCAACGAGTATCTCCATCGCCTTCTTCTTCGCCCAGCCCAGTTCGCCTTCGTATATCCGCTCCTCATCCCTCGTGAGATACATACCACATCCTATAAGTTACTTGACAATGAATTGAGGATTTTCGGTGCCCGGTCCTATCATAGTTGATACTTAACCCGCGCATTATCAAAAGGCCATACTGGAGGTCTATGGGGCAACTCCTATCATGGTTGATACCTAACTACGAGTGTTTGGATGGTAAGGGTATAGAGGTGCATCGGACAACTCCTATCATGGTTAATACTTAGCTCTTTAATATTACTTATCGCATTTTATTCATATTTTAGACAGGCAAATGGAGCTCAGTCTCGCATTCATGTTGCTCCTCTTCGCGGCTATAATGCTCGGTATACTTCTGGGTACGCTGACAGGTCTCGTCCCCGGGCTGCATCCCAACAATATAGCCATCATTCTCGTATCAATCACACCGGTATTATTGCCGGAACTGTACTTCCTCGATTCTTATGCCTCTCGTACCATCATAGCATCCGGGATATTAGCCACTGCGGTAACACACACATTCTTGAGCTTCATACCCGCCGCGTATATCGGTGCTCCTGAGGGTGATACGGCGTTGAATCTGCTACCCGCACATAGATTGCTGCTGGAGGGCAGGGCTTATGAAGCCACTGTCCTGTCTGCGATAGGCAGTTTCAGCGCGGTTGTATTCTCATTGCTCTGTCTCGTACCTTTCTATTTCGCCTCTCGCATGTTCGTGATACTCGAGCATAATATGGTTTACCTGCTCATAGGTATCTCCGCACTGCTCGTGCTTACCGAGGGTTTCACTGAGCGTATGGAACCACTCATGGCGATCATGCTCGCACTGATGGTATTCTTCATCTCCGGTATATTCGGTATCTTGATGTTGAAGCTGCCATCATCAGCTTCTATGCTCTTCCCCGCGTTCTCTGGCTTATTCGGGCTGTCAACCATCCTGTATTCGCTATTTTACACGCCAGAGCTACCCGACCAGGCGATAAATGAGCCTGAGATAGAGCGTACAGGCGTATTGAAATCGGTAATATCAGGCGCATCTTTTGGCACTCTGGTCAGTGCCCTGCCTGGCATCACTTCCGCACATGCGACCGTAATGGCGATGCTTGCACGCCGAGACAGGAGTCCGGAGCAGGTTATTCTCACACTCAGCAGTGTGAACACTGCGAATGTGATTTTTTGCGTGGCTACGCTCTACCTCACACTGCATACAAGGAGCGGTGTGATGATGGCAATAAGCCAGATAATGGATATACAACCCTGGACCGGGCTCGCTCCTCCTGTAACGCTTATTCTGATGCTTATTACCGTGCTAACAGCATCGGCATTCTCGTTCTTCATTACGAGATATATGGGCAGACAGTTCTCGCTATTCTTTGGTAAAATATCCTATCGGAAGTTACTGCTATCCATTGTCATACTCCTCTCTGTGCTTGTTTTCCTGTTTACCGGTTGCCTGGGCTTGCTCGTGCTCATGGTAGCAACCGCTATCGGGCTCATCCCTGTCTACTACGGCATAAGGCGGAGTAATTCCATGGGCGTTATTCTATTGCCGATCATAGTGGCAGAGATGTTTCAGTAAACTTACTCAAGTTTAATACCTTCCAGACCTCTACTGCACCGAGAATGGTAATACTCATGGCTGAGGACTTCCTCAGCTGGCATCAGATGCCATCTATCTCCACCGCCTTCCGCTGGCTCTGGTAATCCTTTTTATCCTATCTCTCTGATATTCCCGTATCCTCCCACTCAAAGGGTGCTCTGGCTTTATTTTTAGATGTGTTAACGAAACAACAAATACTTCCCTGTTCTCCTCGATTATAGAGCAAACTATACCTCCCATCTCCCCGGAATCAAACACTTTGGTTATTTTTAATTCAGTCTTTGTATTAACATCCTTCCCTTGCTTTCGAAGGAGTTTGCGCAATTCCGGACTTGCGTAAACAGGGATAGGCAAATACTTCTTCATTTCTTTAATTAGCTCTTTAGTTCTTTCCATATTAATTATAATACAGGTGCAATTATAAATAGGTTAAATGAGCGAAGCATACAAATTAGAATGCATGAGATGCGGTACACGCTTCTCAAAGGATGACATAGTGTATACATGCGGGAAATGCGATGGCTTGCTGGATATAAAATACGACTATTCAGAGATGGATGCGGAGCGAGTGGTCGAAGCGAAAGGCGAAGGCGTATGGAAATATCGTGCTTTGCTGCCTTTCAATGAAGATACAGAGCCAGTAACGATAGGAGAGGGCAACACACCCCTGTACAGGTGCGATAGACTTGCAAGATCCGTCGGCATCACGAATTTATGGGTGAAGCACGAGGGGCTGAACCCTACCGGTTCGTTCAAAGATAGGGGCATGACCGTTGGTGTGACGAAGGCGATGGAACTGAACGTTAAGGGTGTTGCATGTGCCTCCACGGGCAATACTTCAGCTTCTCTCGCTATATTCGCGGCAAGGGCTGGGCTGCCATGTTATGTACTGCTGCCTGCGGGTAAAGTGGCACTGGGCAAGGTTGCACAGGCGATGATGCACGGCGCGAAGGTATTCTCACTCAACGGTAACTTCGATGATGCACTGCGGGTTGTTCGCAGGTTGTGTGATGAGGAGCGCCTCTATCTGCTCAATTCCGTGAACCCTTATCGGCTGGAAGGGCAGAAGACCATCGCTTTTGAGATTGCTGAACAGCTCAACTGGGAGATACCGGACCGTGTCATACTACCGGTCGGTAATGCAGGCAACATAAGTGCGATTTACAAGGGCTTTCTCGAACTGAAAGAGCTCGGTATCACGAACGGAGTGCCGATGATGACTGGCATACAGGCAGAAGGTGCACAGCCGGTGGTGCATGCATTCAGGCATGGCAGAAGTGATATAATACCGGAACCACATCCTGAGACGATAGCATCCGCAATAAGAATAGGTAACCCTGTGAACGCAGTGAAAGCGCTGCGTGCAATCTATGATTCCGGCGGTGTTGCGGAATCGGTTACCGATGATGAGATAACCGATTCACAGCTGCTGCTCGCGAGGCTTGAGGGTATAGGTGTGGAACCTGCGAGTGCGGCATCCATCGCAGGGCTGCGGAAGTTATGCGATATGGGCGTGATAGAACCGGATGAGCGGGTTGTGTGTATCACCACCGGGCATCTTCTAAAGGATCCTGAGCGCGCAATAGCGATATGCGAACCGCCGTATGAGGTGCCAGCAGATGTAGAAGCGGTGCGACGGATTATGCATGACATGAAAGGGGAGCGAAGAGAAGAACTCGTATATGCATGACCGACCTGATACGAGAATTCCTGAGGAAAGAGAATGTCTTTGCGGTTGTTGGTGTATCACGTAACCCTGCGAAGTACGGGCATCAGGTATACAGGGACTTGAAGGAGGCTGGCTATAAGGTGTATGCCATAAATCCCGGTATAGATGAAGTGCTCGGTGATAAATGCTATCATTCACTGAGCGAACTGCCTGTGAAGCCGGATGTGGTGGATACCGTGGTACCGCCGGGCGTGACCGAGCAGATAGTGGAAGAATGTAAAGAGCTGGGGATAGAGCGTGTGTGGATGCAACCCGGTTCGGAGTCCGAACGTGCAATACGGTTCTGCGAGGCGAACAATATAAAAGTGGTGCATAATGTATGCGTGATGATAAAGAGGCGTGCAGTGCAGTAGTTCAAACCATAACAGAACACGTGCTATCCATTGGATAGGGTTGTCATATGACACAGAGGGTATTTGGCGTATAAAGAAGCGAGCATGCAAAAACAGCTATTGTAGAAGCAGAGAGAAACGAAGAGGGGGAGAAATTAGGCTGGAATGTAAACAAATGCCGATGGAGTTGATATGCCAGAGTACGTGACCTTCTCAAGGAATGTATTCATTCCCGTTACGAACGTATGCAGGAATGCATGTGCATACTGTGGTTTCCGTGCGAAGAGCAGGGAGGACGCTTACATAACATCGGTGGAGCGTTTCATGGCGCTAATAAGGTCAGTAAAAGGCAGGGCAACTGAAGCTTTATTCACATCAGGCGAGAGACCTGAACTCGCAGATGCCCGGTTCAGCGATTGGCTTCGCAGGATTACCGGCTTCTCCTCTGCTGTTGAATACACGAAGGCGTTATGCAAACTGGCAATAAAAGAGGGACTGCTACCACACTGTAATCTCGGTATACTGAGCTATGAAGAGCTTGAGGAGCTGCGTACCTTTAATGCATCTATGGGCTTGATGCTGGAGACCACAGCGGATGTGGAGGCGCACAGGCACTCGCCGGGCAAAGCACCAGAGCTCAGGCTGGAGATGATTGCAAATGCCGGCGAGCTCAAAATACCGTTCACCACAGGGCTGCTCATCGGTATAGGTGAGAAGCCTGAGGACCGCATAAACGCACTGGAACAGTTGAAATCACTATATGATGAGTACAGGCATATCCAGGAGGTCATCATCCAGCCGTTCGTGCCCAAGCCACATACACCGATGTGTGACGTGAAGATGCCGAGTCTCGAACTGATGAAGGATGTTGTTCGTATCGCACGTACTATACTGCCGGATGAGATTGCCATACAGGTGCCACCAAATCTCGTCCCGCCTAAGGAGCTGATAGAACTCGGCGCATCTGACCTCGGCGGTATCTCAGAGAAGACCATTGATTACATCAATCCGGAATCACCATGGCCGGGAGAAGCCGGGCTGAGAGAAGCAATTGCACCTTTTGTGCTACGTGAGCGTCTGCCGATATATCCAGAATACATAAAGAGGGGCTGGTACAGTGATGAGATACGCCCACTGATAGAGCGATATGCAGATGATGAAGGGTTGAGGAAATGCAAATAGTTTTACATTTATGGATGACTGCAAAAGTTTAATTCGCTCAATTCAAAATAAATAGGTGAGAAAAAATGAGCGAGAGGGCAGACAGAGATGATAACGGCTGAGGATATAAAGCGGGTTGCACAGGCGGAAGGTATCAGCGTAGACAGGCTGAAACGGCTTATTGAGTCCGGCAGGGTGGTAATACCACGTAATGTGAAGCGTGACGGCGATATCGTACTGAAAGCGATAGGCGAGTGCATGAGCACGAAGGTGAACGTGAATGTAGGTACGTCAAAGGACTACGTGAATATAGAGGAGGAGGTGGACAAGGCGCGAGTGGCTGTACGATACGGTGCTGACACAGTGATGGACCTCTCTACCGGTGGTGATCTCGATGAGGTTCGCAGGCGGATACTGAAGGAGGTGAATGTACCAGTGGGCACAGTGCCGATATACCAGGCTGCGGTGAGTAACCGTGCGGTGGTGGACATGAGCTCGGATGACATGTTCAATGCAGTTCGCAGGCATGCGGAAGATGGTATAGATTTCGTCACCATCCATGCCGGTGTGAACCTGAACACGCTGGAGCGGTTGCGCCGAAGTGACCGCATACTGAACGTTGTCAGTCGTGGTGGTGCCTTCCTCGTCGGGTGGATGATACATAACGAACTTGAGAATCCGTTCTACAAAGAATATGACTACCTGCTGGATATAGCGAAGGAGTATGAATTGACGTTGAGTCTGGGCGATGGTATGCGCCCGGGCTGCATCGCCGATGCATCAGACCGTGCGAAATTCATGGAGAATATAATACTCGGTGAGCTCGTCAGAGCAGCACGTGAGCGCGGCGTGCAGGTGATCGTTGAGGGTCCGGGTCATGTACCGCTGGACGAAATAGAAGCATCTGTGAAGGCTATAAAGCATATAACCGATTTTGCACCCCTTTATCTGCTCGGACCGCTCGTGACCGATATCGCACCCGGCTATGACCATATAGTGAGTGCGATAGGTGGTGCAGTGGCGGGCATGTATGGTGCTGATTTCCTGTGCATGGTCTCGCCGTCTGAGCATCTCGCTTTACCCTCGCTGGACCATATAATTGATGGTACCGTGGTCACGAAGATAGCAGCACATATCGCGGATACGGTGAAGGCGGGACAGGCAGAACGTGCGAGGCAACAGGACAGGGAGATGGCGTATGCACGCAAGAGTCTCAACTGGAAGCGTCAGTTTGAACTCGCCATAGATCCCGCAGAAGCGCGTATGATAAAGTCTAACAGACCATCGGAGAGCGAAGCGTGCTCCATCTGTGGCGATCTCTGTGCGATAAAGCTGGTGAAGGAGTTTCTGGAACACTAACCGAGAGGATTGGTAAAGATGCGATTCAACCCTGAGGAGATAAGGGAATCAGCGAGGCGTGACTTCGAAGCTACGTGGCTCGAAAGCGTCAAATATGCGTCAGAACGAGCTATAAATGAGTCGTTCCCCCGGTCTCGTCTATCTTTCGGCAAGCCCCATCCGGTATTTGAAACGATCCAGAGATTGAGGGAGGCGTATCTGAGGCTCGGGTTCGATGAGGTCATGAATCCTGTTATAATAGACGAGGAAGAGGTGAAGAAGCAATTTGGCAAAGAGGCACTCGCGGTTCTCGACCGTTGTTATTATCTCGCAGGTCTGCCACGACCTGATATAGGCTTCTCAGAATCGAGGGTGAAGCAGCTGAACTCGCTCTTCAACCGTGAATTCACACGTGAGGAGATAGAATCGCTTCAGGATACCATGCATAGATACAAGAAGGGCGAGATAGATGGCGACGACCTGGTGTACGAGATAGCAGCCAGTATAGGAGTGACCGATATGGAAGTGACGAAGGTGCTTGATACAGTGCTGCCTGAACTGAAGAGTCTTGCACCCATAGCGACGAGGAGCACGCTCAGGTCTCATATGACTTCCGGGTGGTTCCTCACCCTTGCTTCACTCTGGGATAAGCGTAAGTTCCCGATAAAGCTGTTCTCGGTTGATAGATGTTTCAGACGAGAGCAGCGAGAGGGCGAGACACGGCTCAGGAATTACCATTCGGCGTCCTGTGTGTACTGTAACGAGGAAGTGAGCATAGACGATGGCAGGGATATAGCCACCGGGCTTCTGGCTCAGTTCGGGTTCGAGCGAATAAAATTCCGTGAGGATGAGAAGCGTTCCAAGTATTACATGCCGGGCACGCAGATAGAGGTGTTCTGCCATCACCCCCGGATAGACTGGGTGGAGGTGGCTACTTTCGGCATATATTCGCCCACTGCCCTGGCACAGTATGATATACCTTATCCTGTATTGAACCTCGGACTGGGTGTGGAGCGGTTAGCAATGATATTGAATGATGTGGACGATGTGCGTGCACTGGCATTCCCGCAGTTCTATGGCTCATGGGAACTGAGTGATATGGAACTGGCGGGCATGGTCGCTCTGGAGCACACACCCTCCACGATAGAAGGTAATGAGATAGCGGATGCAATCATACGAGTATGCGAGGAGAAGGGTGACGAGCAATCGCCATGCGAGTTTCTTGCGTATCGTGGCTCGTTATTCGGTACCGGTATAGATGTGTGTGTCACGGAGCCTGAGGCTGATACGCTCCTCTGTGGTCCTGCATATCTGAATGAGGTGATAGCATATGAGGGTTCTATAATGGCGATACCGCGAACCAAGCGCTGGGAGAAGGTATTTGAGTCGGGTATATCCACGAATATAAGATTCCTGGACGCTTTCGCTGCACACGCAGCTTATGAGATAGAGAACTGGGCACGTGAAGCGGATACGCCTGAACACAGCGTGAGAGTGCGGATAGTTCGGAGTGGCTCAGACATAAACATAAAAATAGATGAGGTTGCGATGCGATACATCACCGCACATAAGAGGAAGATAGATATAAGGGGTCCTGTATTCATCACTGTGGTTGCGAGAAAGAGATGAATGTATAATGAGGATACAGATAAAAAACGGTACAGTTTACGACCCCGGGCATGGAATAGACGGCGAGGTGATGGATCTCTTCGTTGCCGATGGTAAGCTTGTGCCGGAGACCGAGCCCGAGCTCGTGATAGATGCTAAAGGTAAGACAGTCATGCCCGGTGGTATTGATGTGCACAGCCATATTGCCACTTATGGACTCAATCTGGCAAGATTCTCATTTGGCTTACCCACTCTGAACCAGATAGGGGAGATATATGCCAGAATGGGCTATACACACGTGAATGAGCCCTTGATGACACTGAATACCGCGAGTTATGTCCACCATGAGCTCGCGGGCATCCCTATCATTGATACCTCGGCATTACTCGTACTCACACTGTATGATATAGAGAGATGGATCAGAGCAGGAGATACCGGAATGATGAACAGGCTTGTACTTCAACTTCTTGGTATCACACGGGCGTTAAATGCAATGCTATACGATGTAGGTATTAGATACACGAAGCGGGGGTTCTTTTATCGCGATATATCCACGCACAGATGTCTCGATTTCTTCCACAGGCTCTCGCCATTACGTGCTGATATGCCAGAGCTACAGCTGCGGGTGTATCCAGAGCTGCTGAACGAGGATGCCCGGCTTTTGTGCGCTTTCTGGCTCGTGAATCTCGCTTCAGGCATAGACGATGAGGAGCGCTATGAAGAAGCACTGAAGGTACTGAAATATGGTGGTAATGCCGATCTGGGCATCTCGTTTTTCAATCCGCATCTGAATATAGGTTATGAACCCGCGAGTAATGATTTCATCAGCATTGATATAGGGCTGGAGAAGCCACTGGTATTCTCGAGAGTAGAAGAAGCGGCATGTGCCCGCTCTCTGATGTTCGCTCTCGAAGCCGTGAAATATCACGAACAGATCTCCTTCTCCACCACCTGTGGCTGCATGTTCAACGCGTATCCGCGGATATTCGCAGCTCTGCTCGGTCATACCAGCATGGAAGAACTGCCACACAGGGAGTACTCGATGTATGAACTTGTAACGATAACGCGTACGAATCCGGCGAGGCAACTCGGGCTGGATCATATCAAGGGGCATCTTGGCACAGGTGCAGATGCGGATATCGCGATCTACGATACAGAATCAAAGGATCTGGAGCGGCAACTGGGTAGATGTTCATATCTACTCAAGGGTGGAGAAGTAGTGATAAAGGACGGCGAACTGGTCAACAGGGCAGTAAGTAAGAGAACGATCTTCCTACCGCTAAAAGTAGAACTGAGCGAAGATTTGATGGAGCTATGCAGCAGAAGGTCGTTCCGGGCAGAGCACATCAAGGTTGACGATTGCTTTCTGAGGCATTATTAACCGCTTCTCTGAGCCATATCGCCCAGCAGAGTAACAGTTGAGAGTAGCCTATCGCCCGTGATAGCCTCTCCATTGCTCTTATGAACTCTATATCGTCGTTTTCGTGAATACCAAATTCATCTGCTACAACACGCTTGATTATCTTGTCTGGCATACTGGTATCCACACCCGCCTGCATCCTCAGGTACTGGAAAGTGATCAAGCCTACACCGCTTATTCGCCCTATATCGTCTTCCCGCCATTTATCATAATGGGTATGCTCAGCCCAGTCTCTCAAAGCCTGAAAATCGCTATTAAAATGCGCTCTCCGGGCGTTAAGAATACGGCATATCTCTATCGCCACATGCCATACACGCCTGTTATTCATTATCGCGCGTAACCGTGCATCATCAGGCGAGAGCCTCGCGAAATCACTGAACGAACATATCTCGCACGTTTCTACATACTCACTGTAAAACCGCCGGACACGTGGCACCACGATATTGAAATAGTTCAATCCGCTGGAATCCAGTGCGGCATCAACCACTATCAGTACTGCATTTCCGTTCCATCGTTTACCGTTAAGGCAACGCTGCTCGCCTGCACGTGCTGCGCCTATTACATTCCTGAACCTCTCTTCGAATATCGCACGTAAATCCATTGCTTTATTACACTTTTATAGTTATTCCAGAAAATATCTGCAAATCCCAGGCTCTAAATTTCAAATAATATCCAACAATAAAATTCAATGAGCAAAACAGGAGCTGGTCGTGTCCTAACTCTGATATGGAAGACAGGCGAGATAAGAGCACAGAACTTCCGATTTTTACCAGCGATGAGTGAACCACACGATGCACTAAAAATCGAAGTTGTGGATGGTAGACGGCGTTGGAAGCAAAGAACACCTGCAATGGCTGCTGGCATCACGGACCACATCTGGACATTAGAAGAGCTGTTCCGGTTCAAACCACCACCGTAGCAGGTAAATATCAGGAAAATGCAGGGTGCGATAGGTCAGTTTAGCGTAGTCTCTCATTTTTTCTCCCTTTACCATGACAGAACATATTGTTCAACCCGCATTATTT
>JAODGP010000114.1 GCA_025464345.1 Methanosarcinales archaeon
TTACCTAATTCTTACTGAGGATATGATTTTTGGATTTGAAAAAGCTCTTATTTAAAAAGAGTATAATATAACATCTGGTGCCAGATAGGCATGCTACATATATAAAGATAACCGTTCAAACTCTTTCATGTTGGTTATTATATTATTATACAATTAGGCAATTTAATGGACAAAATAGAAAAATTTAAATACTGATAAGGTAATTATGGTAATTATGTATAAAAAAATGCTGGATAAGATAGCACATTCAGAGAAAATCATAAGGGATGCGGTGAAAAACTACCGAAGGATAGCGGTTGCTTGTTCTTTCGGGAAGGACAGCATGGCAACGGTCCTCCTCGCAAGGGAAGTTCATCCTGAGATTCCGGTGTTTTCGATAATGACCATTTTCAAGCCGAAGGAGACCTTTGAATACCTGGTGAGGATGAACAAGCGGTTAAATCTAAACGTTACGGTGTACATGGTGGCGAGGGATGTCCCGCCTGTGTTGAGCGGAAATGGAATAAACGTGAAGCTGTTGCCAGCGTGGAGGTTTGAGAAAGACAGTGCTGAGGTGGAAACGGTTTACGGAAAGAAGATTTACGAAGTTGCCCCTGATAGATGTTGTGAACTATTGAAGGTTGAACCGGCGAAAGAAGCTGTTAAGGACCTCGATGCATGGGTTTGTGGTCTGAGAAATACAGAAGGGAGGACAAGAAAGGATTACAAGGAGATAGAATTCCGCGGTTTGGTGAAGGTGAACCCGATATTAAACTGGACTGAAGAAGAAGTTCGGGGGTATCTTGAAGCGAAGGGTGTAGAGTTGCATCCATGGTATAACAGGGTTTTCCCGGATGGGAGGCTGATAAGGTCTATTGGTTGTGAACCCTGCACTTCTCCGGTATACGACTGGCAGGAGGAGAGAGAAGGGAGGTGGAAGGGGACGAGCAAGTGTGGAGGGGAGTGCGGTATCCACACGAGGAGGCTGAAGTGAAGCAATTGCGGAATGTTGTCTCTACATCTACGTCACCTTCTTATAATGTTTTCTATCATGAAATGTCTTATATGACACAGAGATCAGATGATAAAATTCACGTATGACTTCGAATTAGAGCGAATAGAAGAGCATATAAAGACAGGTAATGCGAAATGTGTGGGTATCCAGCTACCTGAAGGTGTCAGATCCATAGCAACCGGGCTCGCTGAGATTATCACTGAGAGAACAGGTGTGGAGGTTATTATCTCTGGCAATTCATGCTATGGCGCTTGCGATATTGATACTGGACTGCTGAATGTTGTTGATGTATTGTTCCATTTCGGGCATACCGCGTACTTCAAAACTTGCCTCTCTCACAGTGATATGAGGAAGGTATGCTACATAGAGCTGAGGAGTGAAGTGGATGTGAAACCGGTGGTGGAGAAAGCGGTGGAAGAACTTGCAGGCGAGAGAGTATGTGTGGTGAGCACATTGCAGCATGTACATCAGCTGAGCGAAGCGAAATCCATACTCGCACGGCACGGTAAGAAAGCCGAAACCGGGAGATCATCCCGACTGATGTATGATGGGCAGGTACTGGGCTGCGATTTCTCTGCTGCTGCTCTACCCTGTGATGAGATCCTTTTCATCGGCTCCGGCAGTTTCCATCCCACCGGGCTCGCATTATATACCGGCAGACGAGTGGTTGCTGCTGACCCTTTCACTGCACAGCTCAATATATTCGATGGGGAAGCAGAGCGAAAGAAGCGTTACATGGCAATTGCACGTGCGTTTGATGCCACTTCGGTTGGAATTATCATAGGCATGAAGAGCGGTCAGTTTAATATGGGCGAAGCTAAGCGATTGAAGGATAGTGCGATAGAGAGGGGGCGGAAAGCATATCTCATAGCGATGAATGAAATAACAGAAGAGAGATTGCTCGGTTATGGTGTGGATGCATTTGTGAATACGGCATGTCCTCGCCTGGCAGAGTATATCTCTGCGGAAGTGCCTGTGCTATCAGCTCGCGAGTTCGAGGTCGTTCTCGGTCTGCGAGACTGGCAGAATTTGATATGATGAATCAGGAATGGAATTTTATCTATCTATCCGCTTTTATAATAGTTTATAAACGATGCAATGGGGATAACAGATAGTGATATCGTTGTACGAGCGGTGCTTGACATACTTAACAGGACACACCAGCCGCTCATTTATATGCTCGGCTGTACTGATGTGGGAAAGACCCATACGGTGACCAGAATAGCGAACATGTGCTGTGTCCATAACCAGAAGGTGGCGATAATAGATGCAGATATAGGTCAGAGCGACATCGGTCCACCATGCTGTATCGGTATGGGTATGGGCATGGGTATGGGTATGGGCATGGGAAAAGACGGCGGGCGAATACGAAAACTGTATGAGATACCACCCCGTAAGCTTTATTTCGCCGGTGATACCTCTCCCGCCAGCTGTATTGAAGCATGTTTGCATGGCATAGCTGCTGCGGTGCGCGATGCTAAAGCGCTCAACCCGGATATCATACTCGTTGACTCAACCGGCTGGGTAGAGGGCGAAGAAGCATGTAACTTCAAATTACGAGAGATAGCCACTGTTCAACCAGCACTCATCATTGCCATCGAGCGTGATAGCGAACTGTCAGAGATAATCCAGCGGCTGGGCGGTAACTTATCTCTACTCAGGTTGCGGGTTGACGAACGTGTGGTACAGAGGACAAGAAATGACCGGCGGCGAATGCGTACCGCATCATACCGGCGATATTTCAGAAATGCGCGATATCGTAGTTTTGCATCCGCGATTATTATAGAGGGTCAGCCAGAAGTCGGTACTCTTGTCGGGCTCTTCGGTAATAACAATAACGGTTCATGCCTTGGCATTGGAATACTCCGGAGTGTGAACGAAGACTCGGTGGAGATATTCACGCCGGTTGAAGAACCCGTGAGCAGAATAAAACCCGCTCGAGTTAAACTGACCGAACAGTACGAAGAGCAGAGGTGAAATGAGCGCTGACATAGAGGAGGAAATAAAGCGTATTGAGGAGGAAATCAGGAATACGCCATACAACAAGGCAACGTCGCATCATATCGGGCGGTTGAAGGCGAAGCTGGCACGATTGAGGGAGAGTAAACTCAAAGCACATTCGACCGCAGGGGGACGGAGAACAGGTGCGGGATTTGATGTGAAGAGATCAGGAGATGCCACTGTCGCCATGGTTGGTTATCCCTCGGTCGGTAAGTCCACTCTGCTCAATCACCTCACAAATGCCAGTGCCGAGGTCGCCTCTTATGACTTCACAACCCTTAAAGTCATTCCCGGTACGCTCCATTACAGAGGCACACGCATCCAGATACTGGATGTGCCAGGGCTCATACCCGGTTCTTCTTCTGGTCGCGGCAGAGGTAGAGAAGTGATCTCCGCATTGAGAAACGCTGATCTGATACTCATTGTGCTCGATGCGGTTCGTGACGCCCCGAAACAGTATGAAATACTCATGAATGAGCTTTACAATGCGGGTATTCGCATAAATGGAAGACCACCGGACGTGAGCATACGCAAATTGGCTCGGGGCGGAATAAAGATAGAGAGCACGGTGAAGCACGATATAGATGATGCTCTTATTCGAGCAGTGCTGATGGAATACAAAATACACAATGCAGAGGTTCTCATAAGAGAGGAAGG
>JAODGP010000027.1 GCA_025464345.1 Methanosarcinales archaeon
TCAAGGCTAAAATAGACGAGAGACCGGTTATAATGGTGATAACTTAAGATAAAAAGTTCAGAAGAAGAGATAGCCAGGTTAATAGAACTCGAGTTGGGATTGAGAGTTGAAGCGAATAAGGGAAGAATAAGAGAGGTTCTTAGAAGTAGAAATATGCGAGAAGAGGATTTGATTGCAAAAGCAAAGGATAAGAACCTGCATGAAGCTTTTCCAGGTTTGAGTTCTGCTTTAACGAGGATAAGAGAAGAGGATTCTTCTCGGATATTGTCAGGGCGAAGAATTCATCGTGGATTAGCGTCACATTTTTATTGAAGACCGGCTTGCTATTGCATGAGATGATCGAGATATGTATATATGGCAGGGGCGGGCAAGGCGGTGTGACACTGGCTGAGTTGATGGCACTTGCGGCGATATCCGAGGGTAAACACGCGCAATCCATGCCATCCTTCGGTCCTGAGCGGCGTGGTGCACCTGTTCTCGCGTTCCTGCGTGTGAACGAGCGTGAGCGAATAAAAGTCAGGTCGGTGATAACCGAGCCCGACGTACTCGTTGTACTCGATCCGGGTTTGTTGCGAGTCGGGAATGTGTTTTCACAGCTTAAGGACGGTGGGATACTGGTGGTGAACACGAAGAAGTCACATGAGGCGTTGAAATCCGAACTGGGCGTGGATAGACTGGCAACTGTTGATGCTATGGGTATTGCGAAGCGTATACTGGGTTTGCCCATAGTTAATACTGCGATGATCGGTGCGCTGGTGAAAGCGACGGGAATTGTCAGGTTAGAGTCACTGGAGCGTCAGCTGGCAGAGCGGTTTGGTAAGCTCGCAGCAAAGAACCATGCGGCGATGGTTGAGGCTTATAATGAGACGGTGGTGAGTTGAGGAGGGTTGAGAAATGGTAGAAGAGATGCCTGGCTGGAAAGAGCTGAAACCCGGCTCCGTAGTCACCGAGCCAGGGAGTGCATCCGCATATAAAACCGGCGATTGGCGGTCTGAGCGACCGGTACGTGATAACGAACGGTGTATAAAGTGCGGCATATGCTATATATATTGCCCTGAAGGTTGCATAGCGGAGACAGAAGAAGGCTACTTCGAAGCGGATCTTTATTATTGCAAGGGCTGTGGGATCTGTGCGCATGAATGCCCGCGCGGTGTAATAACGATGGAAGAAGAGAAGGAAGAGGGATGAGATGAGAGACAGTGCGAAGGTGATTTTGCTCATCTGCGACGGGCTCGGTGATCGTCCCACTTCAGGCGGTAAGACGCCACTGCAAGCTGCTGCGACACCCAATATGGATGCAGTGAGCGAATCGGGTATCAGTGGGCTTATGGATGTAATCGCCCCGGGAATAGTTCCGGGTAGTGATACCGCACACTTAGCTCTGTTCGGGTATGACCCCTACGATTTTTATCCAGGCAGGGGCGTTTTCGAGGCGCTCGGCGCTGATATGGAGTTGCAGGAGGGTGATGTGGCGTTCAGAGCGAATCTCGCCACTGTTGATGCGAATATGCGGATTATTGATCGCAGAGCCGGTAGGAAGGGCAGTAAAGAGCTGGCGGATGTGATTGATGGACTTGAGATTGATGGCGTGAGGATATACGTGAAGAACACCACAGAGCACAGGTGTGCGGTGGTTATGAAGGGTGATAATCTCTCAAATCGCGTTTCTGATGTTGATACGCATGAAGCGGGCGGTGCTGTTCCCGAATGCAAGCCACGAGTGGACGGTGAAGCGGAGCGGAGGACCGCATACGTGGTGAACGAACTTGTAAGGCGCAGTTATGAACTGCTGAACAGGCATCCAGTAAATGAAGATAGGCGTAATAAGGGCGAATTACCTGCTAATATACTACTTCTGCGTGGTGCGGGCAGTTACAGGCGAATACCATCATTAACCGAGCGGTTCGGGCTGAGTGCGGCATGCATAGCCGGCGCTTCTCTATATAAGGGTGTGGCGAAATATATAGGTATGTCTGTCAAGGAAGTGGAGGGTGCTACGGGCAGGGCAGACACGAATCTCACCAGCAAGGCAGAAGCGGCGTTAGACGCACTGCGGACTAACGATCTCGTTTTCGTGCATGTGAAAGCGACAGATAACATGGGTCATGATGGCGATTTCGAGGGCAAGCGAGAGATGATCGCACGGATAGATCGAGAGCTCGTATCGGTGCTGAAGGATGTGGATGCTTACATTGCTATTACAGCAGACCACAGCACTCCGGTATCCATAAAGCGCCACAGTAGCGATCCGGTACCGATTGTAATAAAAGGAGAAGGCGTTCGCAGGGACGATGTCAAACGTTTTGACGAACTTTCCGCAGCTTCCGGCGGCATGTGCAGGATCAGGGGCATGGATTTGATGCCGATACTGAGTGATTTCATCGGCTGTTATATGATGTACGGTACTTAATGATTAGTTAACCATTTTTAATACACCGGTGTGATGCCTATCGCCTTCTCCGTCGCGTCTATCGTCACATCGATGAGCAACGATAGTGAGGGGTCATAGCAACGTTCGGTATTCCTTATCTCCTCCGCGGTCATTCCTGCACGAATAGCCATTTCCAGCTCGTTCACTCGTTCCGCAACCGTTGATTCCCCGACCATCTGTGCACCTATCAATTTATGTGAGTATGCCTCGAATAGCAGTTTCATCGTCAGTGGCTTCGCACCCGGGAAGTATCGCGCTTTTACCAGCTTCGTCGCCGTGCCACTGAGTGTTTTAATACCCGCTCGGGCGGCAGCTTCGGTGGTCAAACCCACGGAGCCCACGAGCAAGCCACCGATCTCCGCAACAGTAGGACTCAGGCATGGCTCGGATATAGAGTATAGCGATGGTTCGCCCCTTATATCACTGATGATATTATCAGCGACCACCTTCGACTGAACTACCGCAGTGGATGCGAGCTGACTCAATCTCGGTCGGTGTGTGATGCCATCTATGACCTCAGTACAGTCACCGAGTGCGAAGACATCACGGAGGTAACCCCTGCCTCGTCTCACATGCATCGCGCTATCGGTGACAATCCCGCCGCTATCGCCGGTCGCAATACCCGCATCAACTGCGAGTCTGACATTCGGTCTCATGCCCCTTGCTATGACGACCACCTCAGCGGGAATCTCCTCGCCGTCACCGATCACCACGGATTTTACACGCCCGCCTTCGCCTCTTACCGCAGTTATCTCCTTACGCTCGAGTATGAACCGAATGCCATGTTTCTCCTCCAGCCATTTCTTCACTATATCCCCCATGTCAGGGTCAAGACTGGCGGGTAGAAGTGAGGGTGGTCCACCAAGAACGGTGGTCTTCAATCCTTTTGATGCGAATGCCACTGCAGCCTGCAGTCCTATTATACCACGTCCACGCACAAATGCATTTTCCGCACCCGCCATCGCCGCTTCTATCTTCCTCGCATCATCTTCGTTGTTGAATGTGGAAATACCTTCGAGTTCCGTATTCGCTACCGCTTCTGGCACAGAAGGGGCTCGCCCGGTCGCTATCACGAGATAATCATACGCCAGTTCCTCGCCCGTGGCTATTTTCACGGTCTTAGTTTCAAGGTTCAGCTCAGTCACTTCGGTCTCGGTACGGAAATCAACACCCTGGTCGATGAAGAATTTCGGCTCGTTTATCTCGGTCCGCTTTATCTCGTACCAGCCACGTAACGCAAATGGGAGTCCACAGGTTGATACCCATCCGCTTCGTTCTCGTTTCAGTAACGTCAGATCCAGCCCATCCTCTCGTCTCGCAAGCAGGTTTCTCAAGACATAGATGCCGGCAATACCTCCACCTACAATAACAACCTTCTTAACCATTTCTCACCCCATATCCATTTTCAGCATCCGGGCATAAATAAGTAGCGGTTTTTTGCTGTGTTACGTAACTCAAGTAAAAAGGAGGCACTTTAAAATCATGAAGAAACACTGACTGGCAAAAGGGGGAATCATGCAACGGTCAACTGCTCCGAACGCCGGTACTTCCGGAGACGGTTTGCCAGTGTATTCGGACTACTGAAGCTTTTGTGCAATACAGCTCATATCCATACTATATATATTCAACTATCGGTATGACAGAAATCGGTATGACAGAATACCATGTTAGAAACGATAAAGCAAGATATATCAGTGGCTATTGAAGCACTAAAAAGAGATAACCTCGACCTCGTTAATATAATCGGGAATCGTATTGCAACTGATTCAATGATTATAAAGAGAAACGACCTGATTATAATGGGCTTTCTATGCAAAGAAGTATCGTTTGAAATCAGAAGGGTAAAGGAAATTAACGAGGCAACTGATGCGGATTTTTGATTGAAATGGATGGCTGGGGTGGGAATGATGTAATACAACCAATTGAACGCCCTTTTGCCTCATCGGGGATAGAAATTGAGAGAGATTTTTATTCTAAGGACTCTGAGGGAGGTCCACCGTTTTTGAGCGATCATACGCTCTTAGAAGCGATCCCAGGAGTAGAAAGAGCAGTCAGCATTGAGAAAATGCGGGGAGAACGCATAGACGAGATGGTAGAGTTAATTTCAGAAATAGCGAAAGAGGTTTCCCATAATAAAGTGGAGGACGTCAGGCAATATTATGATGAAGATTTTGGCTTCACTATCGAGATTGTCGTGAATCAAACCGATAAGGAAGCCTTTGAGACGTGGTTCCATCTTATAGATGAGCTGAAACCTTTAGGTTTTGGGTCTTTAGTAACAGTAGATTGGACAGGGGAAGATATTCTGAATGAGGAAGAATTTGTGCATAAAGCAGTGGAGGTGATGTTGAGATCAGGTGTCGGACCGAAGAGAACGGATAGATTCAGTGCTGTCGAAGAGTTAGAAGAGGGGTGGTTGTGATGTTCTATCTGGATACTGATGTTATTTTAGCTTAGTTGTCACACCCTACTCTTTCG
>JAODGP010000004.1:0-17206 GCA_025464345.1 Methanosarcinales archaeon
CAGAAATGAGAATAACAAAGAGAACATCCTGGTATTTGATAGCCAGACTTGACATACCCTGGGGAACGGATGTTAAAGAAAAGGTTCAGATAACTATAGGATAAGCTGCCAGGGATGCCCCCGAATTTATTCGGAGGTGGCGTGGATGGGGCTTTTTATGCGGAACGAGATATAAATGCAATCTCGCAAAAAAGCATTTTACAAGCAGAAGCTGGTTAAAGTGGTTATGGTTTTATATAGTCATAGTATTAACATTATTATGAAGAGAAAAAGGAGATAAAAAGATGGTATCTGAATTATTTTGGTTTGTCACAGTGCCTCTCGTAGCTTTAATCCTGACTATTATGCTTCCCTTTTTTATTAAGATTCTGCCCGATTTAGCATATATTAAAGACGGCGTGAATGAGATAAAGGAGGCAACAGAAGAATCCAGAAGGATATTGGAAGAAACTAAGAACACTATAATATACGGTCTTGTAGATACAATAAAAACTTTTGCACAAGCTTCAAGTGGCAATCCTTTAAGTGAGAAAGAGAAAAAAGAGCTGAATAATCTCTTGGATAAAGGAGTAAAAGAAGGGTTAGATGAAAAAGAGACAGAAAAGCTGAGAGAATTAACTGATAAATTATCAAAAGATTTAAGCGATTTCGGAGCAATTGCACTTATAATAACCAGAAATTTATTGGAGGGTTTTTTGCGAAGGGGAGGACCTAACATTAAAGTTTCGTAAACGTTTGTAAGGAGATAAAAGCAAAAGAAATAATAAAAACAACAGGGATGCCCCGCTTTTCAAAGCGAGGTGGCGTGGATGGGGCTTTCAGGAGTAATGAAAAGGGGGGAATAAGCTGGGAAGTCTTTTTAAATGCCCCAGCTGTGATCCTACAAAAAGTGAGTCCATGGGTAGATGGAGGAGCGGTTTCTGGAATAGCAACTTGTGCGAATTGCGGCGATCAGTCAATATTATACAGCGGGAAATACGATGTTAATGGCGAGCCTTCTGGGATTTTGTCTACACCAGAGAAGAAGTGGTGGCAATTCTGTAAATAAATTTTACAATAGAGGTGGCACTCACCCCTCTGAACTCACCTTCGGTAACTCATTCAGTTAAAATAACTCATACTCCGTCGGGTCTGCCACACCAGCCATCCGGAATCCTCTTATGCGATGTACGCATGACTCACAGCGTCCACAATGCTTCTCACCGCCGATGTAGCATGAATAAGTGAGTTCAAGCGGGGCTTTCACTTCTATTCCCTTCTTTATTATCTCTGGCTTGTGCATATCCACGAGCGGTGCGATGACCCGTGGAGGAATGGCTGAATAAGCCACTGCTTCCGGTAAGACCATATTGTACCTGCTGACGAACTCACTGCTATTATCTGGATAGGACTTCGCCTCTTCGGCATTGAAGCCCACGAAGATGCTATCAGCACGGATAGATTCCGCATATGCGCTCGCTATTGCGAGTAGCACGAGATTGCGACATGGCACCCATGTGGACGGTGTCTCACGCTCATCCAGATGGACCTCTTCACCGGTCGGTACTGCCACGCCTTGATCGGTCAATGCAGAGCCGCCCAGGTCCTTCAGGAAGCCGAGCTCGACGAATCTCAGTTCGCTCGCATTCAACCGTGCGGCAATCTTATTTACTGCTTCTCGCTCACGTGCCTCCGCTCTCTGACCGTAGGATACGTGTAAGATATACAGCTCATATCCCGCACGTGCTGCAATTGTAGCAGCAACTGTGGAGTCTATACCGCCTGAACATACACATACCGCCCTCTTCATCATAAAATAGGTTATGTTTTGAATATTAAAGGTAGCAACTCCCTGAAATTCATGCTTCAAGCCTCCTTCCTACCCCGTACACTAAATGCTTTCACACCACCGCCAGTATCTTCAGGCAGAATATACCGATGAGCGCCACAGGTATGAGTATCATGCCCTGAAATGCGTCTCTCACCAGCTTATTCAGTTCTTCCTCTCGTTCCAGCACTCTACCACGGAGCAATACCACCAGACTCTTCGCAGTGTAATACGTCGGTAATGCGAGTAACGGAATTCCGTAAACTGCACCAAGCCGTAAGAGGACGGAGTATGAAGCCCACGACGCCAGTGTCAGTGGCAGATACAGTGCGAGTGTTCTGCGCTTACCCAGTCGTATAGCGAGGTTCCGGCGTCCCGCCATCGTATCGTATGCGAAATCCGGCAGTTCTCGCAGAAGCTTCAACTTGAACACGTCTATTATCCATGGTAGAGCTGCCAGTGTCGGAACCCAGCTGACGCAATGTGCCTGTAGATAATAACCACTGAATACAGTGAGCCAGCCAACGCCGATGGTCAAATCCAGCTCGCCCAAGCCACTATACGATAATCTCGGTCCCCTTGAGTATGAATACGCAACGAGGATACCGGTCAATCCAAGCGGCAGTGTAAGCGGTCCCGTGTGAAGCACGCACCACAGCACTATACTGAACGGTATAGCAGCCACCAGACAGATGTAAGCACCGGTCAATGCCTGTTCCACCGTTATCCGCCCGGTTTCAAACGCATTGAACCGCCCGCTGGCTCCGGTCGAATGTAACGAACTCGCATCTCCACGAAACAGCCTGCCGCCACTTGAGAGCTTACTGTAATCCGTATATACACTGCAGGCATTGAGCACGAAACAGAACTCGGTGAGCAGAAATACTGCGATAAGCGAGCAGATAAGAGCTGGCAGGTCTATTGTATAGCCCTCACTCCATGCGATGACCGAGCCGAGCATAAAAGGTATTATAATTGTGGAGAACTTGGGCAGCCCTGATATCTCTATCCAGCCTCTGATCGTTTCATGCTTCATACCACTCTCAATATCGCACTCATCCGTTCTCGCTTACGTCTCGCATTCTCTACCGCAACGTCCACCTTGCGCTTCATCGCTTCAAACTCCTCATCTCGAATCCGCTCCCCCACCGCTCGCTTCACCGGCGTGTATGCCGACTCACGGAATTTCGGTCTGAAATCCTGCCTCTTACCGTCAGCAATGAGTTCTGCACCTTCTCCTGCCTCTACCTCGCCTATCTCCTCAATCCTTATATTATGAGCGTTCATAACCCGCTTTATCTCTTTTACAAGCCCATCAGGGCATATAACGAGGAGTGAGTCCAGAGATACACCGAGATAATCAATGCCATAGCGGAGCAGCATTCTGAGAACCGCAGGATTCACCATAGCACGGATACGGTCCTCGTAAAATACCAGTTTCACACCCGATACCTCTGCAATCTCCCGTGCATCACCTCTTATACCACCGTTTGTAACATCGGTCATCACATGGATTCCCTTAACCAAGCCAGCATCAATCAGTGCTTTACATGCCACCAGGAACTTCACGTTCAGCGTCTCCTTCACCACCTCATACTCGCCATTATACAATGCCGTGGTTGATATGGTGCCACCGCCAGCACCTTCGGTCATCAGTATCACATCTCCCGCAGATGCACCCGCCCGTGTCACAATCTCATCCTCATCTGCGATACCGACAGCGCCAACGCACCCGGTCATGCGTTCGCCAATCACCATATCACCGCCGATACGGAGTGTCGAGCCCGTAACGAGTGGCACGCCAGTCGCATCAGATACCGCAGAGATGCCCGCAATATGGTCAAATATCTTACCCACATCGCCATCATCTGCAACATGTATGTCCGAGAACATAGCGATTGGCGTGGCACCCATGACATACACATCACGGAGAGCCGCACGAGCGACATGAAAGCCCGCAATGAACGGGAAATCGCTCAATCGTGAGTGCATACCATCAACAGTAACCACGATGAATTTGTCCTGCACCTTAACAACGCCTGAATCACTCAGTGATGAGGAATCAGCCACTGCTCCGGTCACTCCTATCAGCTCGCCTATCTTCTGATGGACATAGAAATCGCCCGCACCACGTGACCCGACACCGAACTCGCCCATATGAACGCCTGATTCAACAGGAACGAGCAGTTCTTCATCGTCCTTTACAGCCAGTGTCCTCTTTGCCTCCTCAACTGCCGCTTCTGTGAACCTTTTCAGCGCTTCCGCGCTTATACCCGGCTTTATCTCCCTTATGCGAGTGCGTAATTCCGCAATTATCGCATCATCATCTCTGCCACGCCTGAGATTCCGTTTCACAAAACCCTCTATATCCATCTATTTCCTCTTAGCCGTTCGGGTATTTAAGCGTTTATATAAGCTGTTGCCGCTTGCATCCATGGCGACCACAAGCGGACCGAAGTCCTCAACATGCAGGTGCCAGACCGCTTCAGCCATTCCGAGCTCCTGCCAGTGCAGTGCTATAACACGCTTTATGCGAGTGGCAGCCAGGACCGCAGCACCTCCCGGCATTGCAAGATAGATGCATCCGTGCGCACGCATGGCTTCCTGTGTCCGGGCACCCATACCGCCCTTACCTATTATAGCACGTATCTGGAGCATTTTTATGAGCTCGGGCGTCGTTGATTCCATCCTCGCACTGGTTGTCGGTCCCGCTGCTATTATCTCTCGCCCTGCTGCAAGAGGACCGCAGTGGTATATCACCGCACCACGTTCTATCGGCACCTCCCTGCCGGCTTTACAGTACTCCAGGATACGATGATGCGCTCTGTCCCGTGCTGTGTACACTTCACCGCTCAGATATACAATATCGCCGGCATGCAATTCCCGCACGTCACGTTCCGCAAGTGGTGTGTGCAGATTCTTCTGCATCATTTGCCCCATTAATAACTGATAGGTAAGATTATATCAGTGTACACGTCTGTGCAACCTTTAAGTATAAAAATCTCTTCCCCTAATACATGGCAGCCCGATGTACCGTCTGTGGCAGACCCGCACCATATAGATGCAGGTACTGTGGTGATACGCTATGCGAAGAGCACCTCCCGCCGGAGAAGCACTGGTGCGTGGGCATGAGCAGCATCGGACTGTACTATCAGCGCAGCGATAGAAGACGGAGAATCAATATTGGCATCTTCCATCATAACTACGCATATCTGATTCTGCTCCTGATGTCTATTTCTTTCGTTCTGCAGCTCGATTCCGACTATACCGCGATGCTCATTCTGGTTCCCAGCCACATACTTGAACGCCCATGGACGCTTGTAACGCATATCTTCCTGCATGGTAGCTTCTGGCATTTCATTGTCAATATGTTCGTCTTCTTCTTCTTCGCACCACTGCTGGAACGCCGTGTAGGTAGTATGAAGTTCCTGCTTATCTTTTTTCTCTCCGGCATCTTCGCGGGCGCTGGCTATAGCGTCTTCGGCACTCATCCCGCGCTGGGCGCAAGTGGTGCGATATACGGTATTCTTGGCACTCTTGCGGTGCTTATGCCGGGGCTGCATGTGTATATCTTCCCGCTGCCCATACCAGTGGAGCTCTGGATGATGGTCATCCTGTTTGCATTGTATGATTTCCTCATGATTGGCTCGGGGGACATGGTTGCACATACCGCACATCTATCCGGGCTCTTATTCGGCTTATTTGCCGGGTGGCGGGAGTCCCGGCGTTAAGTTTTTTATGTATATATGCCATCCAGCATAATGAGATGCATCTCAATTTTGCGAAAAGGAGGGGGGAGCGATGAGTGGGGATATAATATTCTCCCTGAGGAAACTCGCTTTGCTGGGCGCCATTGAGCAGCCGGTCAAATTATCGTCCGGGCATTTCGCATCCATAATCAAATCCAGCGTTCAAACCGCGGCAAGGCGGCTACAGGAGCTTGAACGCAAAGGACTGGTGTATCGTAAGATAATTGCTGATGGACAGTGGATAACCCTGACGGAGAAGGGTGTGGAGGAACTGAAGAAGGAATGTTACGAATATCAGGCGATCTTCTCCAGTCCGAATCTGGAGGTGGAAATCGCCGGACGGGTGGTTACCGGTCTGGGCGAAGGTAAGTATTACACCACCCTGGAGGGCTATAAGAAGCAATTCGAGTCTAAATTGGGGTTCACTCCCTTCCCGGGGACTTTAAACCTGCAGCTCGATCCCTATAACATAGAGATACGCAAGAAGCTTAACTGGCGTAATGGCATTGTGATAGAAGGGTTCGAGTCCGAGAGCAGGACATTTGGCGGTGTCAGATGCTTCGCCAGCAGGATAGTGGAGCCTCATGCGGAAGATATAACGAGCGCTGTCATCATCCCTGATCGGACGCATTATCCAGATGATGTCGTGGAGATAATCTCGCCGGTTTACCTCCGCTGTGAACTCAAGCTGAAAGACGGGGACATCGTGAGGACGAAAGTGAAGATATGAGAGTACCAGATTCGGTGAGGAAAGGCATTGAGTATATAAGACGTGGCAAAATCGTTTTGATCTATGATGCTGAGGATCGTGAAGGTGAGACCGACTTCGTAATGCCCGCAACCATGGTGAGACCACAGGACGTGGCGTATTTCAGACGTGAGGCTGGCGGGCTTATATGTGTCGCTATTCATCCTCTCGCCGCAGATAAATTCGGTCTCCCTTTCATCAGTGATGTACTGAAGCATTCATCTCTGAGTGGACTGGTCGAATCCAGGGGGGATCTCCTATACGATAAGCGATCTTCGTTCTCGCTATGGGTGAACCACCGCGATACATTCACGGGTATAACCGATAGAGATCGCGCACTCACGATACGAAAGATAGGGGAGGCGGTAACGCAGGTATTGAACGGTGGGTCATTTGATTTCCAGGCTTCTTTCCGAACGCCGGGGCATGTTGCGATATTGAGAGCGGCGGATACTCTGCTCGAAGAGAGAAGGGGTCAGACCGAGCTCTCGGTAGCCCTCGCACTACTCGCTGATGTACCGCCCGCGATGGCGATCTGCGAGATGCTGGACAGCGAGACGGGATATGCGGTATCCAAGTCGGATGCGATGAAATACGCATCAATACACGATAGCGTATTCATCGAGGGGAAGGATATAGTGGCGGCATGTGAATACGTAACACATAAAAATTAATACTTGATGCCATAATTCATATTTTTTTGCTACAAATTGGGGTTAACCATACAAAATAGGCATATAGAAGGGCGTCCTGCTGCTCTTATGGCTTACCCCCGGATCAAATTGTCGCGCATCGCCAGCGAAGCCAGTTCGGTACCGAGTACGAGTACCGCCCGCTTGTGCTCCTCCTTGCTCCTGTGCACCTGGAACGGAGAGATGCCCAGTTCGTTGTATTTCTCGAAACTACACTCCAGCCCGTGCTCTTCGCAATACTTCTTCAATTGAGCCAGAAGCAGATGCAGATGTATCAGCTCTTCTTTCTTCATACAGGTATAACCTATACACTTTGTATATTTAAATGTTTATGTGCATATGTTCAAGCGGTGAAGATGCGGTATTTTATGTGCTCGTCCTTTATCTCTTCCTCTATTCGCTTCGCAATTATCCGCTCAGGATGATAAAGCCCCTTAACCCGCTTTGTAAGATCATCAAAACTGGCGAATTTGCCCTTCTTCCTCTCTCCCAGTATCGCCCACATCAGCTTCTTGCCTATACCGGGGAGGAGGTCGAGTGTGTGTAGCCGTGTGGTGATCGGTCTCGCATCATTGAAGACGTTTATGAATCGCTCCTCATTCTCCTTCACTATATCCTCAATCACGTATATCAACTCCACCTTCGCCGCCTGCGTTAGATCCTCGTACTTCAACTTCTTCACTACATGGTCTATCACATCCCGCTCTCCCTCTCCTATGTACACACGCTCATGAACGGAGGGGATCTTATTCTTCTTGGGCGAGAGCTCCATCAGAACAAATCGCTCCTCTCCTATCGCATGCACAAGTGGCTTCTTCTGGTACACCGGGCGAGTATCATCAGGATGCCCGTAGGGTAGATAATCGAGGACACGTGCATAGGTCTCTTTCCTGTCTCGCCTGCCCGCCCGCCCTCGCTTATCACTCATCCCTTCCCTCCATCAGGATAAACTGCACCTGCTTACCTGTATCTCGCTACACAGTCGAGTATCGCCTCTATGTCGTCCTCGGTGAGTGTAAAATTCTCCTTCGCATATATCGCCCTCACTTCGTTCTTACTGCCGGGCATCAAATTGACGATCTGTACCGCAATCCTCTCATTCATCTTCTCTAAATTCAATAATTCACTCATGAGCGCTCTTGAATCCTCAACACTGAGCCTGGCGAATTTTGTGGTGTGTTCAAGTGCCTTCCTCTGCTCATATCTCACCTCCTCCTCTTCCTCCCATTCTTCGCCCCCCGGCTGCTTCATCGCTGCAACGAGATCCTTGAGCAGCTCTCTCGCATCTGCGAGTGTCAAAATACTCTCATTCAGCACCTCTTTTACTATCATCGTTCCGTTATTCTACTCTCACTCCTACATCTTCGTAGATGATAGTAAAATAAAAACCTTTTTATACTTGATATGTCATTCATCCTTCTATGACGACGCAGGACTATCTGGTACGTGATATAAAGCTTGCAGAGAGGGGGGATAGGCGAATCGAGTGGATACGTGGCAGGATGCCGGTCCTCAACCTCATAAGGGAGCGATACATGCGTGAGAAGCCCCTCACGGGTGAACGGATAATGGCATGTCTGCATGTCACGGTAGAGACTGCGAATCTGATATTGACACTCCGGGCTGGTGGCGCTGATATTGCACTGACGGCTGCAAACCCGTTATCCACACAGGACGATATTGCGGCAGCGCTGGCATCCACTGGTATAAAGACCTATGCATTCCGTGGTGAGACCGAGACAGAATACTATGACTGCATAAAGGAGGCACTCAAGATAGAGCCTACCATTGTGCTCGATGATGGTGGTGATGCCATCACGGCGGTGCATGGCGAAGGCGACCCGGATTCGGTGAAGGGTGCGTGTGAAGAGACCACAACGGGTGTGATAAGGCATCGTGCGAGAGCAAGAGACAATAAGCTGGGCTTCCCGGTCATTGCAGTCAACGATGCGGAGACGAAGATGATGTTTGATAACAGGTACGGCACCGGGCAATCAACCCTGCACGGGATAATGAACGCTACGAATATCCTGCTCGCGGGTAAAGTGGTCGTGGTGGCAGGTTACGGCTGGTGTGGACGTGGAGTGGCAATGAGAGCAAAAGGGCTCGGAGCCGCCGTGGTCGTTGTGGAGACGAACCCGCGAAAGGCGCTGGAAGCGGTTATGGACGGCTACCGTGTGATGCCCATGCGAGAAGCGGCTAAGATTGGCGAGATCTTCATCACTGCTACCGGCGATATCTCGGTTATACGTGGTGAACATTTCAGGTTGATGAAGGACGGTGCCATACTTGCCAATACAGGGCACTTCAATGTGGAGCTCAATATAGGCGATCTGGAGCATCTTGCGGTAGAGAAGCGACATATAAAGGATAACGTTGATGAATACCGGCTGGCAGACGGCAGGAGGCTGTATCTGCTATCAGAGGGGCGAATAGTGAATCTTACTGCGGCTTACGGGCATCCACCGGAGGTGATGGACATGAGCTTCGCGAATCAGGCACTCTGTGCACGATACATCGCCGAGAACCATGAACAACTTGATAATAAGGTGTATTCGGTCCCCGGGGAGATAGATATGGAGGTGGCGGAATTGAAACTGAAGTCAATGAATGTAGAGATAGAGGAACTGACGGCGGAGCAGCGTGAATACTTAGAATCCTGGGAGCTCGGTACGTAGTTGTAGTTCCCCTTCGTATAAAATACCGTATATATCCGCACGTGTAGCTCTTCTTACTGTGCCCTTCACCCAGTTCGTTATGTGACGCATATTCGGTGTATCAGCACGTATAACCAGCAGATTGGCTTTCTTACCCTCCTCTATCACACCCGTATCTTCCTCACCGAGTACCTTTGCGGAATTCCATGTGCACATCTTCAATACCTCGTGTTCCCCAATTCTGAGTAGCTTGGATATGAACTCCATCTCCCTGAACATGTCAGGTGAGTTCAGCATCACGTTATCCGTACCGCTACCCACGGTCAAGCCGGCTTCAAGCATCTGCTGTACCGGAGGCATACCCATTCCCGTTACAAGATTGGACCTGAGACAGATAACGGCATTGATACCACGGTCATACATCTGCCTGAAGTGCCTGCGTGATGCCTTTGTGAGATGCACCATGAAATCGGGTTCGAGCTCTATTGCACTCTCTATGTCTCCTGTATTGCGTTCACCCGCATGAATAGCGAACATCTTGCCCATGCTCCGTGCCTTTGCGACCATCTCCGCGAGTTCATCGCAGTTACAGTCTGCAGTACTGCTTATTCCCAGCCCATCAGCGGACTCGAGCAGGTCTTCAATGCCCGCATCGTCATCAGCGGGTCTGCCAAGCACCTTCGCTCTCACCCTCGCATCATTTAATGCCGTATTCAACATGTTTACACCCGCGAGCCCGCCTTCACGGAAATCGCAGAACAGCTGTATGCCACAGCCAGCCATATCAATGATTGTCTCCTTCATAGCCTCTATCTGCACTTCATGTGGTGTCTGAGCCAGTATCTGCTCTTTTAAGCCACCAGGACCTACTAAACGTTCCAGCGGCATAAAAATCGGCTCCTTCGCTATGGAATCGCCGATATGCGTGTGCGCATTGACGAAAGAAGGTATGATAAAGCCTTCTATCGCACTATCCACCGCCCTGTCCGAGCCGATCTCTTTTATTCGGTCACTCTCTATAACTATGTAGCCGGTTCTGTCCTCGAACGAATCACCATAGACAAAGTTACCGGCGAGTATCAACTCATGACTCATTATAATACATATGGAGTATCTGGTCTTCTACACGCATTGATACGAAATCCGCAATTAATTGCAGTTTGTATTTCGCATCGGAATCTTCAAGGCATTCTAAATTGCTTTTAGCATTCAGCAACAGCTCTTTAGACAATGCAACGGCATATTTTATCGAGTTCGTGTTGATCAGTATCTCCCTGACCCGCTCTATCTCTGTCTCACCCGCTTCTATCTTACCCGTCATTATATCACCTATATATGCCCTATCCGCACAACTGGCATGTTTCAATGCGTGAATAACGAGAATAGTTCGTTCCCGGTTCTTTATATCCAGCCCGATGGGCTTGCCCGTCTTCGCGGGATCTCCGCATATATCGAGTATGTCGTCCTGTATCTGGAACGCCACTCCGAGATTCTTACCGTAACTCCTTAGGTTCTCAAGTTCTACTCCACCGCCACAGCCAAGTATAGCGCCCGCTTCCGCACTCGCCATGAAAGCGGAGGCGGTTTTCAATTCCGCAACCTCCATATACGCCTGCTCCGTCACTCCATCGAGCGTACGCAATCGGAGCATGAATTCTCTGTACTGTCCGAGTGCTATGTTGGAGAGGGCTCTCATCACCACCCTCACCACCTCGGGCTTGCCACATTCAGCCAGCATCTCACACGAGAAGCCGAGTAGAAGGTCACCCATCAGTACCGCATTCTTCGCACCAAAGCGTGCGGGATTGGATAGGCTCCTGCGCCTTATCGCATTCTCATCTATGATATCATCATGAACAAGGGTGGCATTATGTAATAGTTCGATGGCAATGGCTGTGGAGAGTGCCTTATCACGTGATCCCCCTACTGCCTCCGCAGCAAGCAGACATATAATGGGTCGGAGTCGTTTACCGCCGGTCTCCCTTATATAATTTAACGCATCAGACAGTATCTTGTTGTTACAATTGCGCGTTCTCTCTTCTATTAAATCAAACAATAGCCCGTTGAAACGCTGTACCTCTGCATGGAAGAGCTCCTCATCTCTCATTTCTACTTCCTAACTAATTTATTACAACATTTATAAAAAGACAGCCCATTTATCACTCTACAAATGGAGGTCATTCCTGCGATAGATATAAAATGCGGTAGATGTGTCCAATTACAGCAGGGAGTGCGTGATGCTGTGATCTTCTCTGCCGATAACCCGCTGGCAATAGCTCTTGAATGGCTCAATCTGGGCGCATCGAGATTGCATATAATAGATCTTGATGCCGCTTTTCTTGATAATGATAATTTCACGCTGATAAGGGATATAGTAGAGCAGGTGAAGAGCATGGCAAAGATCCAGGTGGGCGGCGGGATAAGAACGTACAAAGCCGCCACACGGCTGCTTCTGCTCGGTGTTGATCGTGTTATATTCGGCACCGCTGTATTCAGGTCTCCAGAGCTCATAGAGCGAATTGCGGATGAATACTCACCCGGCAGGGTGATGGTCGCACTGGACGTGCGGCGTGGTAAGGTTGCGATAGATGGCTGGCGTGAAGTAACCGATATGGGAATGAGAGAAGCGGCAGCGAAAGCGGCTGATATTGGTGCGGGCAGTATACTCTTCACGAACATAGACGTGGAAGGTCTGATGCGGGGCGTAGACATCGCGGTCATCGAGGATTTCATCAGTTATACCAGCTTGCCGGTGGTCGTTTCCGGTGGTGTGACCACGCTCGAAGACGTGGTAAAGATAGCGGAAACGGGCGCCAGCGGTGTGGTAATAGGCAGTGCCCTTTACACAGGTAAGATAGATTACAGTGAGGTGGTGAATAAGCTACGCCGCCGACAGGACTCGAACCTGTGACTATCCGGTTAACAGCCGGGCACTCTACCAACTGAGTTACGGCGGCATCACTATAATCATATCATGACGGTATTATTTATTGGTTCAATTTATTGGTTCACGATCTCCACCATGTCTGATGCTATCTTCAGTAGCCGGAGCCATGTGTTCACCATCGCTCGTAGCCGCGCAATCGAATCGTCACTGCACTCGAACCGCATGTATAATCGCCCGCTTCTTAACACTACGGGTCCCTCCACCCTTAAAGCGCTGTATATCGCCAGTAAATCCCCGGTACCGCTTATTTCAAACTCTATCTCCATCCCTCCGTCAAATGGCTTTTATCTTCTTCACCATCACGGGAGACCGCTCCTTCTTCAGTGCGCGATAACCGCAGTAAGGGCAGCGTATACCCTGATAATCTGATTTCAGCTCCACAACTCGCTTACATCTCAGGCAATAATATCCCATCATTCACCCCCTGCCTCTCTCTTTATCGCCCTCTCAATTGCTATACCCACCGGTGTTTGCGGTATGTATGTGCCGCCGGCGAACGTATAGCCACACCTGGAACAGTGCCATATGCCGGTACCCTCACGCTTGACCGAGTTCCGACCACATCTCGGGCATTTGTGTCTCGCTCTGGTCTGCTCTTCGATGTTCGCTACGATCTTCCTTATCTTCCTGCCATATCGCACGCCGAACCTGCCCGCGGATTTCGTTACTTTACCCTTCTTCCTCTTGTGCTTCGTCATCTCTCTTTATTTTATAACAGGATAGAATAAAATTTCAACCAAGATTAACCAATCGCCCGGCAATCTCATTGATAGCAGCCCTCAAAATCCTGTTGTTATCATAGTTCGCCAGTATCGAATCCGGATCGGCGTTACGGTCAGGGTTCTTTCCCCTGATGATCGTGATGATATTCCGCAATGCCCGCTGGACATCATCCACTATACTCACGGTCGCGTATCTTGATGTACGGGATAACGGGTTCAGGTCGATGGCTATTACCTTCTTACCCATGGCAATGAGCGCTTCACAGCGGTCGCCATCTTCCAGTGGTGCGAGAACGACATCCGCGGTATATATACCATCACGTGCGACCAGCCCGCGAGCATGCTCTATACTCGCCAGCCGGGCATCCGGCATCTCGCCAAGCACACGCTTCGCACCAGAGCGTTCAAGTAGCTCTTTTATCCGCTTCACTCGCGCTTCCGTGCGGTAGAAGATATTGACCTCCAGTGGTGCATCTATCAATCTACTGAGAGTGACCATCTCCGCTGATGCCAGTGCGGCTACGTTACCATTCACCGACAACACGGGCTTCTTCGCACTCACTAAAATAGCGGCAGCCACTTCCGTAGCCTGTAATGCCGAGTCCATGGTACGCTCACCTATCAGATAATCAAACGCTTCTCCACGTCCATGTGCTATAAGACCGTGCATTGAGGTGATACCCGCCTCTATACCAGCCACGAGCTTCTCTCGTCTCATTAAAGATTCGTACCGCGGATGTGACTTCGGGATTTTCATCTTATGAGGTCAGGTGCTGGTAGCGCCGGCTGGCTCTCAGCCAGTCTCCCCTGCTCCATCCAGCAGGCATATTCTCCCCCTCTTCGCTCACTACCATCAGCGTATGTTTTAATAGGACACGATATAAAATAACTTGAATGTGGTGTGAAGTGGCAGAACGTTGCCCAAATACGTTATGTGAGAGGAAGAGGCGGAAGGGGATATGGAAGAAGAGGAGTTAGAGCAGATATTAGATAAGTATAGAGCTGCGGGCAGGATACTGATTGAAGTGCGTGAAGGTGTGTTGAAGCTGGTGAAGGAGGGCGAGTCGCTATTGAGAGTTGCGGAATTCGTGGAAAGCGGCATAGCAGCGAAGGGAGGTGAACCCGCGTTCCCGTGCAATATCTCGAGGAACGAGGAGGCGGCTCATGCCACCCCTTCTGTAAACGATGCCACGGTATTCAGTGCTGATGACGTTGTGAAGATAGATCTTGGTGTTCATATTGACGGCTATATTGCAGATAGCGCAGTTACTGTGGATTTGAGTGGCGAGCACGAGGAGCTGGTACGTGCATCCGAGATGGCGTTGAATGAAGCTATAAAGATAATTCATGATGGCGTCACCACGAGCGAGATAGGGGAGGTGATAGGGAATACGATAAAGGAGTGTGGCTACAAGCCCATAGTCAATCTATCCGGGCACGGGTTGCTCAGGTACGATTCACATGCACCGCCGACCATACCAAATGTGAGATACGAGCAGGGGGTCAGACTGAAGGCGAATGATGTCATTGCGATAGAGCCATTTGCAACAGATGGAGGCGGTAAGGTGGTGGAGAGCGGTAATGTGGAGATATACAGCCTGAAGAAAGAGAAGCCGGTTCGTATGCGTGAGGCGCGGAAGCTGCTGGGTGCGATAAGGAAGTATAAAGGACTGCCATTTGCCAGGCGCTGGCTGCCGCAGGAACGGCTCAATTTAGCGCTACGCAGTTTGAAGAGTGCGGGTATACTGAGAGAGTATCCGGTTCTGAAAGAGGAAGATAAGGGTCTGGTCTCCCAGGCTGAGCATACAGTGATCATAAAGGAGGATGGTTGCGAGATTATAACAGCCAGGAATCGAGTATGACGAGCTTGCTGGTATCTTCGGTCGAGGAATATTCGGGTAAGAGCGCGGTTATAATAGCCTTAGGGCTGATACTGCGAGCCAGGGGCTTTGAAGTCGGCTATTTCAAGCCGTTTGGCGTCGGTGTCTCGAGAATAGGCGATCAGCTCATTGACGAAGATGCCTATAATACCGCCATGGTACTGGATACAGGTGACGACATGGACGATATATGCCCGATAAAGCTTGACAGACCGTATGTGGAATTCGCAAGCACGGCGAATCCAGCGGAGCTGAGGGAGCATGTGAAGCGCTCTTATGCCAGTATCTGTTCGGGTAAGGACGTTGTGCTCGTGGAGGGTGCGATAGAATACAAGGTGGGTAAGATGATCGGGCTATGTGACTGCGATATCTCGGAGATGCTCGATTTGAGCATCCTCATGGTCGTTCGTTATACAACGGATTTCGTCCTTGACCGGCTCATGGTGGCTAAGGAGCTATTTGGTGACCGGCTGAGGTTCGTGCTATTCAACCAACTTGCGGGCTATAAGAAGGCGTATCTCAAGTCCATAAAGGAGAGGTATCTGGAGTGCCGCGGGATAGAGCTGCTGGGTGTGCTGCCACATGACCCGCTACTCGCGGGGCTGTCTGTCACCGAGATTGCCGATGCTCTGAATGGTGAATGGCTCGTGAAGCCACGAGATGAGGAAGTCATCATCGAGAGCTTCCTGATAGGTGCGATGTCACCGCCATCGGCATTGAAATATTTCAGACGAGCGAGGCGGGCTGCTCTGATCACCGGTGGTGATCGTGCGGATTTGCAGAACCTGGCACTTGAAACGGGCAATATCAGATGCCTCCTGCTGACCGGTCATCTTGAACCCCCGGACACCATACTGGGTAAGGCGGAGGAGAAGAACGTACCGGTAGTGCTCGTCGCGGATGATACGCTCACCACGATGGAGCGAGTGGATGAGATATTCGGTAAAGCGCGTATAAGAGGCGAGGCGAAGATAAAGCGTATAAAGGAGCTGGTAGAGGCTAATATCGATTTAGATCGCCTGATGGAGCTGATCACTCAGGATAGCCCATAAAATAAGGACCGATGTCCTCGTAATCTCATTTGCAGCGCCCATCATATCGCCACTGACCGTACCGAATTTGAAGGCGCCGGTAACAGAGATGGTAATGGATACGATAATACCGATACCGAGGCTGAAGATGCCGATTGCGAGGATAAGAGGCATAAAGAATGTAGATACAGATACGATGAGGATAGAGCATGCAAGGGCTATGAGGTATCGTACAGGCGTGCAAGACTCCACGAATAACGCACCGGTACCCCAGCCGTGTTCGAATCGCCTGCCGGTTAGCATGCATGTGTTCATGCCCAGCTTCGCTGATACTTCCGCAATCAGCAGTGCGGGATATAAGAACCCACCCGCTTCTCTTATCGCTATGTAGCTGGATATAAGGATGACAAACGATGCGAACAACCCTGCTATACCTATCCTCGCATCCTTCATCGCTCTTATTCGCCGTTCCTTGCTGCCGCCAGCCATCATGCCGTCGAAGAAGTCAGCGACGCCATCCAGATGCAGGAGACCGGTGAGGAGGTAAAGTGCGATGAGTGTAAGCATAGCGGCAATTGCACCATCTAAGTAGTGGAATAAGAGAAGAGCGAGCAGTGTGAGTGGCAGCGCGATAGCCAGTGCTGCGACCGGGAAGAGATAACACCGTGCTGCTATATCCTCTATTCTCGCACCTTTATCCAGTGGCAGCTGTGTCAGGAAGCCGAGAGTAGCTCGCATATCACGCTCATCTCCTTATATTTTTATCAACTTTCATCGTCTGTGTATATAGGATAAAATCTGTCCTTTTCTTTCTTCTCCTCTTCATTCAGGATCAAAATAGTGCGAATTGTTTTTTTGCAGCCCTTTATCTTTGTCCTCGTATATCCTGCTCAAAACACCAATTGATCTTTAATATTCCTCACCTGTCTATCCGTGTAATTTAACCGAAGCGACTGTTCTCTGTGGAATGCCG
>JAODGP010000004.1:17256-17472 GCA_025464345.1 Methanosarcinales archaeon
CAGGAATACAACCATCACCCAGCGTATCAGCCGGGATGAATACCTCGATTCTATAAAATCGCTTACCAAATCAATTATCTCTTTTTTGTTCATGCTCACTCTATTGGAGATAGGGGTATTTAAAGGTAACGGAAATCGATTGGAAAGGAAAGGTAAGTTGTTCACCCTATAAATTCTCAACTTAAAACCGGAAATTTGTCTGAGGTTTTGGGGATT
>JAODGP010000115.1:0-469 GCA_025464345.1 Methanosarcinales archaeon
AGATGGGGACTGGATACCGAAGAGAGCTTCCGACAGGGTATGCGAGCAATCCTGAAAGATATTGGCTTCACAGTGGAGCGATACACAGCCTATGATGAGAAGGGTATGGTGTTTGACCACCCTGCACCGGTAGAACTGGATGTAATAATTCGGGATGCGACACTCATGCTGGTAGAACTCAAATCATCCACGGATACAGCGGATGTAGCTGCTTTCAGACGCAAGGTGAGATTTTATGAGGCGCGTGAGGGGCGAAAGGCAGACCGGTGTATCATTATCTCACCTTTTGTGGACTCAGAAGCGCGAAACTTCGCAATTGCCACCGGTATAGAGATACATACCAGAGCCGATGACCTGTAATTGAACTATGAGAAGTGACACGAAGCGGATAAGGATACTGCACGTTGAGGATGATGATGTGGAGGCGAGGTTAACCCAATTGATCCTGAAGAGGTGGGGATATAATAAT
>JAODGP010000115.1:541-9862 GCA_025464345.1 Methanosarcinales archaeon
TCCTCTCGCATCTCCCTCCTTATGAGCACCAGCCATACCATATTCGTTACGAAGGAGCCCATAACCATCGAACAGATGACCACACCGATGGATGACCAGCCGGAGGCGGAGAGAGCGATGATGAAAAGGATGAGGATCATCTCACATAGCCCCACAAGTGCTGCAATCCGCTCAGCGGAAATGATATGCCTCTCTCTCTGCTTATATGCCAGCTCCCTCAGGTGGTCAACAACAATCTTAAATGCTCTTCTTTTTGTTAGCCGCTCCATGCTCATTAAATTTGAAACCGATATTACTTAAATTTTTCTTAAAATTGTAAAAAATTGTCCATTATTGGAAATTTTTTCAAAAATATAGATAATAATTTATAGAACCAAATGTTACTAAATAACATGCAAAAATTAATTCTATTAGCCGGAACGAAAAAATTTTGTTTCCTGATTCTGTTAGTAGCTCTGGTCTCAAATCTGGGGCATGTTAGCGCTCAGGAATCAACCACGGGCACCATCGTAGTAATCACTTATCCGGTGAAAGGGGAGATATACATAGATGGCAGGTATGTAGCCACAGGTGCTTATTCCGGTGAGCATGAGCCAGGGCAGTATACAATATCCTTCGGACATGTTGAGGGGTACAAAACACCTGAAGACGTAGTAATCGAGTTAAAAGAGAATGAAACATACCCGGTAACGGGTTACTATGAATTAAGCGGTGGTATATCTGTAACCACTGAGCCGGTTGCCGGTAAAATATATATAGATGGCACATATGTCGGCTCCGGGTCCTATTCTGGTAAATACGAACCAGGGACATATACAATCTCATTTGGAGAAGTTGCTGGATATATAGCCCCTGATGCTCAGACAGTGACGGTGCTCTCAGGTAGAACGACATCTGTTCGTGGTATATATGAGCCGGTTGCTTTTCCAATAACCGGCACTTTATCCGTAACTACGGAGCCGGTTGATGGTAAGATATATATAGATGGCACATATGTCGGCTCCGGGTCCTATTCTGGAGAATACGAACCAGGGAGTTATAGGGTTTCTTTCGGAGACGTGGCAGGATATGTAACGCCTGATGCGCAAATAGTAGTTGTAACTTCAGGTAGAGTGACAACTGTTGTCGGGAGATACGAACTTGTAGCTCCTCCAATCGCACCCAGTATTCAGCTATATTCGACCAGAAAAACGATCACCCAAAACCAACCAGGGTTACTCACTATTTCCGCAGTTAACATCATGGGCAATCCGGTAATGACCGCGGAAACTATTTTTACCGTGCCTCCGGGTGTAGAGATTGTAGGTGTGGGCACACCCTTTGTAAATTCCGGTGCTGGTCAATACACCGGTAAATTTATTGTTCTACCAGAAGATGAGAAGCACTATACCGTATCAGTCAGAGTACTGGATGAGGAACTGAGCTCGTTTACCGTGAAAGCACAAACGATTTATTATTTTGGAAGCGACATAGCAAACAGGCAGATGCTGCAAACCACATTCACGTTTACCGTCATGCACCCAACGCCCACACCAACTCCCCCAACACCAATACCAGAAACGCCCAATTCAACATCAGACTTAACAGTGATTATGCCGACACCCGCACCAACGCCGGGCTTTGAAGCGGTATTCACAATTGCGGTACTGTCTGCGATAGCATATTTAATTAGAAGGAAGAAATGAAGTTTGAAAAGGGCGGAATCTGGATCATCTTCTGTACAGTATTGCTATCGCTAACACCCTCATTTGCTTCAAACCCTTCTTCACATGATTCTGACAATGATGGAATACCAGATGGATGGGAAATCAAATATGGACTCGATCCAGAAGACCCAAACGATATAAATCAAGATTATAACAACAATGGACTTACGAACATAGAGGAATACGCGAGGGGCTTCGATCCATATAATAGAGATACAGATAATGATAAAATATCGAATTATGCAGAAGTAAAGGGTTTATTTGGTTTTGTAACCGACCCGCTCAATACTGATACTGATGGAGATGGCTTAACAGATTTAGAAGAGATTGCCACGTATATCGGTGTGAATACGTCGCAATTGTTCGTGGAAGCATCGGTAATAGAAGATTTGAAGCGGAGATATCCTTATGCATTGGACCCAACAGACCCAGATGTGGATGACGATGGGCTATTAGATGGGGAGGAGATATCAAGAGGCACTTCGCCAACAAATCTTGATTCAGATACAGATGGGCTCACAGATTACGAAGAAGTTTATAAATATAACACCAATCCAGCAAATGTGGATACAGATGGTGACTGGCTCCCGGATAAGGAAGAGGTCACAGCCGGCACAGATGGATTTATAACCGACCCTAACTGCCAGGATACAGATGGGGATGGTATAACAGATGGAGAGGAAGTTTTGGCGGTTGCTCAGGTTATGATTTATCCGAGTAAGCATGCACTTACATACGAAGAGTTTATCGCCGATAACGCCTATGCAGGTGAATATGTTACGTTCAAGGCGAGAGTGGGGAGAATTTATCATGAACCACTGGATATGAACTCATATTATATCCAATTAAAACCTCTAAATCTGAGCACGCAATCCAAACGGGGGATTGTACATGTAGGTAATCCCTGGCATTATGACCCTGAAAATGATTTGCTCCTCGTGGATGAGGTCTTCGGTTATGTATTAAGAGAAGGGGATGTGATAGTGGTCACGGGCGTTGCAGGTAAATTTGAGGGGATGAGCAGGGCAATCAGTGTCAAAACGAACTGTAATGACGCTGAGGGAAGCATATACTTACTATTAGACCCGGAAGAAGCTGCTTCGAGAATCTCTGTCTATGAGCTGCCTTCACCTTTAATACATTATCCTTTTTGGTCACATGTGAAGTTAGTATCGTTTTCCACCAATTATGCATCCTGGCAATATGTGAATTTAACCACTACACCGGCGTCACCCTCCAATAATTCGTCCAATGTGACGGAATCGAACAACATAGACGAAGTGGACGAAAAAAAATTAACAGTTACTAACGCTCCAAAAGCTGAGGAGAACATTGCAGGACTACTCATTTATACACTGATTGTGAATGGAATCCTTATTGTAGCACTACTCTCGTATAAATTTATTAAAAGGAGGAAGCGAGAAGAAGCCTGGCTGGTGTCTGATATACGAAATAAGGGGTATGCATACGAAGTAGCGGTGAATAAGGATGGTAAAAGGGCAATAATAAAATTGAATGAGCGATTATACAGGCAATTAATAAAGAAGAAGAGGCTGGTATTGGGTAACCACACGATTGTGGTCCCGCAGAGGAGATAAAAGTGCAGCTCAACTCAATATTGCCATGAATAGCAGGCTGTGAACTGCCGTTACATGTTGAACATGGCGTACCGGGCTCAGATTCCAAATACAGGGATTATGCTCCGGTCGGGATTTGAACCCGAGTCCTTGGCTCGAAAGGCCGAGATGATTGGCCGAGCTACACTACCGGAGCAAAAAAAGAAGCGAAGTTAGCCAAACAGGGATGCAAGACCTTCCATACCCGTCTCTTCCGCCTTCTCCTTCTCTTCCTCCTTCTCTTTCTTCTTCTCCTCTTCCTTCCCTTTCTCTTCTGCCTCGCCTTTCTCCGCGGGTGGTGCAGGTGTCTGTGGAACCGGTGCGGGAGCATAAGCAGGCTGAGAAATAGCCTCATCTATATTCACGCCATCAAGTGCGGAGACCAGCCCTTTTATACGCCCCATATCCGGCTCTATCCCGGCAGCTTCCATAATCGCGCTTATCCGCTCCTCTGTAATCTCCTTGCCCGAATTATGCAATAGCAATGCCGCGTATATGTATTCCATGCCGCTCATCACCTCCTTATTCTCCTTTGCTTTTATAATATCTTTCTTTATAAATAAACATTCTGACATGCTGGTGATGATATGATTACGAGGTATGAGCACAACCCGATAATAAGACCCGGTGATGTGAGACCATCCATAGAAGGCTACAGGGTGGTTGGCGCGTTCAATCCTGGTGCAACGAGCTGCGGTGACGAGATTATATTGCTGGTACGAATTGCGGAGAGCTGCGAGCCGGAGCCGGGCTTTGTACGCGTGCCTGTTTATCGGTTCGGGCGTCCTGTTATCCATGAATTCAGGAGCGAAGAGTGCGAGCAGAGCGGTGATACGCGGGTCGTTTCCTGTAAAGGGCGGACCTATCTCACCTCTCTGAGCCACATACGATTAGCGCGGAGCAGAGATGGTCTCCACTTCGTTGTGGATACCGAGCCATTCATTTACCCGGTTGATGAGACTGAGGAATACGGGGTTGAAGATGCCAGGGTTACTTTTGTGGATGGGAAGTACTGCATCACATATACCGCTATTTCAGGTGATTCATGGGCTACTGCGCTTGCAGTTACCCGTGATTTCAAAAGTGTCGAACGTAAAGGCATCATATTCCATCCGGAGAACAAGGATGTGGTTATCTTCCCGGAGAAGGTGGACGGCATGTACGTTGCACTCCATCGCCCGAATAACACACTCTTCGGTAAGCCCTCTATATGGTACAGTGAATCACCCGACCTCATCCACTGGGGTAATCACAGGTGCATTCTCCGTCCGGGACATGGATGGGATGCGCAGAGGATAGGTGCCGGCGCACCACCGATAAGGACAGCCGAAGGCTGGCTGGTCATATGTCACGGCAAAGGCGATACGGGTGCGTATTCACTCTTCTGTATATTGCTTGACCTTGAGAAGCCGTATAAGGTCTTGAAACGATCGTCAGAACCACTGATGGTGCCGGAGGAGCCTTATGAGACCAGAGGGTTCTTCCCGAACGTCGTGTTCTCAAACGGGGTGGTGGAGCATGACGGTAAACTCTTCGTTTACTACGGTGCATCGGACGATACCACGAACGTCGCGATTACTGATATAGAGAGCCTGCTCGCACAGATGGATGAATGAGGATTCTGATAGATTTCAGGAAGTTTGACGGTGTGGTCGGCGGTGTCGAGCAATTTGTGATCCAGCTAACGAGGCATATAGCAGAAGCAGGTAATTCTGTTCTCATACTCGCCAGGAGCAGCAGGTTTGAGGAAGTGGCACGCATGTTCGAAGAATACCGGGCTGTTAAGACCCTGCCTCTTCGCACGCGTTCGCACAGGATAGCGATGAAGAACGCATGGCTGGATACTGTCACCATCCAGAAGATAGCGAAACGTGAAGGTGTGGATGTTATTCACTTCCCTTATAACTGGAGCTTGCCGTTTCGTAAGGCGGTACCGTGCGTTCTGACCATACACGACGTTATTCCTTTCACTTTCCGTGAGGCGATGGGGCTATTCACGAACATCATACTGTATAAGCCGGTTACACGGCTGGCTTGTCGTCTCAACGATGTAATAACCACGGTTTCCGAGTTCTCGAAGCGTGAGATAGTGGATAAGGTTGGTGTGGAACCCGATAAGATAAGGGTGATACCAAATGGATTGCGTGAACCCACGCACGTGGAGCTGGGGGGAGGAATCACGAGGAGACTCCGGCTGGAGCACGGGTACATCCTCAACGTTGGCGGTATACATGAGCGGAAGAATATACCGCGCTTGATCCGCGCGTTCGCACGACTGCTCGCTCTGGAATCCTATCCAGGTAAACTGGTCATAACCGGGAGTGTAACCGGTAACCCGTACGTGGAGAAGATGAAACGTGTCTGTGATAGTGTGGTGAAAGAGGAGGGACTGGAGGAGCGTGTGATTTTTACAGGGTTCATCACGGATGAGGAGCTGGATATTTTATTACGAAATGCCGACTGCCTTGTCTATCCTTCGCTCTACGAGGGGTTTGGGATACCGATACTCGAGGCGATGCGTATGGGTACGCCGGTTATAACATCAAATATCGGGGGCACTGCGGAGGTCGCGGGCGATGCCGCCATTCTTGTAGACCCTTATAATATTGAAGAACTGAGCTCTGCAATGGCAGAATTGATTCATGATGGTGCGCTCCGCCGCGAATTATGCGCTAAGGGCAGGAAAAAAGCGAGTGCATATTCGTGGGCTGAGACCGCGAAGCGCTATCTTGAGCTCTATAACGAGATCATTGAGCGTAGCAGGGCATGACAATATCGCTATTATCATGCTGTTATTCTTTTAAGCCTTTACGTTCTCCGTGTGCTCTGCGGCGAATTTTGATGCCACTCATGGCATTTAAACCTGACAGCCATATTCAAGCGTTCAAAATGAATTAGAGAAAAAGTGAGGTGATGGAATGACAGATAGGAGAGGACCTATCCGAACCCCTTTCGGTAGAACTTGCGTTTCAGCAGCTCCTTCTCCTCAGCCAGTATGAGCTCCACGAGCCGGTCGTTATCCTCGCACTCCTGCTTCAGTATCGTCCCGGCATCTTCTATGGTTAATCCCCTACCTGCAAGTGCGAGCAGTGCGGCTCTGCCATAGCGAGCAAGCAGTTCAGCCGACCGCTTTGCATCTTCAATCGCACCCTTACTCAGCTTCCGCCTGACCGCATCCTCCGTATCCTTCAAAACGCCTATTCGTGTAGAACCACACTCAGGGCATACAAATTCAGTAACATCGTTTATGCGTCTGGACTCCACATATCGGAGACAGTCCGTGCATACAAATGTCAGGTTCTCCGCCAGTAACCTTGCATGCACGTATCTTATGATCGCCTGACGCATATCATACGGTGGAATCAGGTCATAGCCATGCCTTACCGACCTGCTTATGCTCGCTATCGGACTGCACTCACCGGCTTTAATGACCGCTATCCCGATATCACCCGCATTCACTCGCTTTAATAACTCTATCGTCTGCTCTATATCCACATCCTTCTCCATTGATTCCCTGATCGCCTCATCCACCACTGCGGAGCCCTCAAAACCCCTTATCAGGCTGTCTATGCCCGTATCAGCCAGCGAAGCATCCCGTGATATGGCGCCGAACCGCCTCGCCACATGGATAAATCGCCGCTTGAATAGCCTGCTCCTGCGTAATGCACGTAAAGCCAGCTCCTTCACGTGTGCTGTTGATGCGCCCAGCTCACGGATGAGTGCCTCAACTTCTTCCAGGCTGACCTCGCTCAGCAGTGATATATGATACGGGTCGTGCTGCACGCTGACCGGTGCACCTGTCCTGTCTGATATGATGGTTGCGATGAGCATTCCGAGCGTCCGGTTCACACGCAGTCCGGAAGCAGAGCATATGATTACGTGCTCATCACACCGCTCGATTGTGATTACATTATCCGCAGGCACAGGATAGCCCTCGTCAACCTGTCGTGATACTTCATTCAGCGCCCTCTGCGCATCGTCATCGCTTATATACGGATACTTCTCGGTCAGTTCCTTCACCATCGCCCCGATATCGCCACCGCACTCAAGTCCATCTGCAACTGCACCCCTTATAGCACCAACCTCATTCGCAACCTCAAAAGGAACCGGAATCTCCTCACCCACCCAGCTCGGTATCGCACCCGTGGGGTCCTCATCCGCACTCACGTATATCCTCTCACCATACAGATACAGTATCTTCCACACACGACCACTCTCAATGAACTTATTGCCAGGGGTGGCGTATTCAGCCACGAACGCCTCGTCCAGTATGCCAACCGGATTGCCACTCTCTTCCTCAACGACGAGGAAATGCCGCTCCTCCGGTATCATCGAGAGGTGCTCGAAGTAATACGCATATAGCGGCTTGATACGCTTCGGGCGCACGAATACCCTGTCTGATGCTGAATACCATACAAGCCCTGGAATACGAGAATGCATGTACTCCAGTACAGAAACCAGCTCCTCTTCCTTCAGATCCCTGTATGGATATGCACGCCTTATCAGACTGAGAGCTTCGTCAAAGCTCCATCTCCGCTTCAGCATCAACATGCCCGCTATCTGATGCGCGAGGACATCAAGCGGCTTCTGCGGTATTCCCGCAGGCTCCAGCTCGTCCGAGTGCGCTCTACGGCATATCACCAGTGCCTCGAGTGCGTCACTGGAATCCTGAACGATTATTGCGCCGGATGCAACACCACCTATCCTGTGCCCGCTCCGCCCTATTCGCTGCAGCAGCCGCGTCACCTGCCGTGGTGAGTTATACTGGATGACAAAATCCAGCCGTCCGATATCTATGCCGAGTTCCAGTGAGCTCGTACAGATTATACCACGCAGTTTCCCGTCTTTGATGCCATGTTCAACATTGATACGGGCGGGTCTGGAGAGCGAGCCATGATGCACACCGACCGGGAAGTTGAGGTCCCACACACGGAACCTGCTACCGAGTATCTCCGCCAGTGAGCGCGTATTGGTGAATATCAATGTGGATCTGTGCTTCTCTGTCAGATCACGTATCACACGTAATCGAGCTGCAACTTCTGGATACGTGTAGAGCTCCGTAGCGAGCCTGTAATCATCGTCTCTCGCCGTGGGATAATGCACTTCTACCTGCATGGACCTCGATACCGGCACATTAACGATCTCACAATCGCGATCTGTGCCAGCGAGGAATTTCGCCACACGCTCTGGTGCACCTATCGTAGCAGAGAGCCCTATGAGCTGGAAATCACCACCTTTTATGTACCTCAGCCGTTCCAGTGCCAGCGCAAGCTGCGAGCCCCGCTTATCGCATGCCAGCTCATGCACCTCATCTACAATCACCCATGCGATGGAAGCGAGGTGCTTACGCATTATTCTACCGGTGAGCAGCGCCTGTAACGTCTCCGGTGTGGTGATAAGTATGTCTGGCGGCATCATAGCCTGCGCCTCTCGTTCCTCTGGCGTTGTATCTCCATGCCGCACACCGAGCCGAAGGTCAAGTCGTTTACACCACCACTGCAATCGCAGTAGCATATCCCTGTTCAGGGCACGCAATGGCGTTATGTAGAGCGCCTTTATACCCGGCTTGTGCGCTCTGATCATCGCATCAATAACCGGCAGGAACGCCGCTTCTGTCTTGCCACTCGCCGTCGGCGCTATCAACAGCACGTTCTTACCCGAGGTTATCAGCGGTATGGCTCTCTTCTGCGGTTCCGTAGGTGCATGAAAGCCTTTATCTGAAATGGCTCGCTGAACAGGCACGGAAAAGCTTGAAAATACTGTCGGTTGCATCTTATTGCATGGCTGGAGGAGTGAGGAGAGTAAGCCCCCTTCTGTTTCCGCAGCATTTATCTATGCGCCCCTTACGGGCTTGCACCCACGAGGCTGGTCGTTCCATCCGCCACCCACACGACCTCATCCTCACGGAATCATCGCATTGGTGTGGTGCGGTATCGTTTCTATACCAGAGCCAGGACTCTCGCCCTATGCCATCTCGGCATTCGTGTCTTTAATGGTGG
>JAODGP010000028.1 GCA_025464345.1 Methanosarcinales archaeon
GGGATATATCATTCCGAGATCATACAGGGGTTCTGGCTGAGAGTCGCATGGTTGTGGGATTTACCACCGGTTCTGGATGTGCTGAAAGAGCTGGGGTTGATATAGAATGACATAGCTTTTAGGCTTTAATACCATAACCGAACAATTTTAGGCTATATTATTTATATACCTAACATATGAGAGCAGTATAGGTGAACCTAATGACAGGAGGTGTATAATGAAGATGAAGAGACTGACGAGGGTGATGATGGAGCTGCTGCAACTGCTATTGCGGGCTGATGTGGATATGCAGGATCTGGAAGAGCGTGTGAACATGCTGAAATATGAGCTCGGATCATGGTTCATGGATGGTTACCCGCTATATCAGGGCTCATAGGTGGTGCGAAATGGTAGCTAAGAGGCGGATCTGGGAGTTACAGCATTACACGATCTCCAGAATCCTGGGGATGGTTTACTATGGTGACCGGCTTAAAGCGCTGTATAAGGATTTGAAGCTCGAAGCAGGTGATGCAACCACTTATGAACAGTATCAGCATCTCTGCCAGCTATGCCGGACGCAGAGCAGGCATGCACGCCGGGTGGAACAGTTGCTGGAGAAGCAGTTTGCACCATATAAGAAGCATGTGGGGCAGTTGAGTGCGGAAGAGCTATGTGATATCATAGAGAGTGGTGATAATAAACAGAACATTCCTTTAGCTGCTCTTATATGGTTCGCAGTACGCAATGGCAATGGCATAGAATCAAGAATCGCACGTGTACTTCATCTCAGGGAGCACCGTGCACTCCGACTGTATGATAAACTTGCACGCATGCTGGATGGCGAGCCGGAATCGGTGACGGAAACGCTGAGAGCCGCACTGGAGACGAACGAGAAGCTACGATACCGGTGTGCACGGCTGGAGCGCAAGCGAGAAGAGCTTATTGCGGAACGTGATGCATTGAAAGCCGATAAGACCAGGCTCATACTCGAACTGGAGTCGCAAAAGCGAATGAATGAGCGATTAGAGCCTTTGAATGCACAGGAACTGGTGGAGAGCATGAGGATCGAGCTATCGGTCCTGAGAGAGGAGCTGAAACGGCTGAGACGAGAATCGCAGAAGAGCGAATCAGCCGGGCAGAAGAGGTCAGAACAGACCAGCAGCGGCACAGATGAAGGCATGAGGTGCAATTATGAGCTTAAGGGTCTGAGGGTCGCGTATATCGGCGGTGTGGAATCGCTGAAGCTGAATTACAGGGCGGTTGTGGAGTCCTTTGGCTGCATGTTCTGCTATCATTGCGGGCATTGCATGCGAGGCAGGAGGGAGATAGAGGAGATTGTGGAGAAGAGCGATATCATAGTCTGCCCGGTGGACATCAACAGTCATAATGCCTGCCGGATGATAAAGGAGGCGTGCAAAGCGCGTAATAAGCCATGCTATTTCCTCCGCAGTTCGGGCTTGAGTGCGCTCAGGAAAGTGCTGGCGAACTTCAATCGTGGATACGGTATGTAATTGCATACTTTAGAACGGACAGGCGATTAAATCCGTCAAAAAATTTTTCGATGTCTATCCTTTCCAATTCCCAGGTTGATGTTATGGTCACCGTACCTGACTCGAATTGAATTTGTCCCGGCTACCAATCCAGCCTCAACCCGGTGTTGCAGACGCTGCAGGCATTGCAGTTACCTTCATGCTCTTCACCGAAATAGTTCAGGATGAACTTCCTCTTACATACTTCGCTATTTATGTATTCCACCACCTTCTCTATCTTCCTCAACCCGCTCTCTTCCAGCTGCCGGAACGTCTCGAGCAGCTCCTGTTCCAGCATACCGCCATTCTTTATCGCAGGATACACTCTCACGGGTGTGCATGTGTCACGCTCCACGAGCTCTATCAAGCCCGCATTCCGCATCAGCCTCAACGTGTTGTTCAGCCCCGGTACGGATATACCGGTGGACCTGCTCAGCAGTTCCAGATCCAGCCATCTGTGATTCGTCCTGAAATATGCATCGTTCAGTATCTTCGCCACTTCCGGTGACTGTATCGTCTTTTCTGGCTCTTCTAACCTCACCATAGCATGCCTGAAGACCCTGAAATACGTCTTTATCACATTCTTCCGCTCCAGCTGATACAGGATTATACGCATGAGTACATCATTCAGCTTCAGTTCACGCGCTATTCGCTTCTCATTAACGTACAATACGTGCCCGATACCGCGTTCCAGCAGTTTAATGACCGCTTTGAGCTGTCTCAGCCCGGGAGTACTCGCCTGTATCAATTTCCGCAGCCTGAACACATCCGCGCGAGTATAGAGCAGTATACAGAATGCCTTTTTACCATCACGTCCCGCACGCCCCACTTCCTGGTAATAGTTCTCTAACGATTTCGGTAGATTATAATGTATGATCGCACGTATATCCTCCTTATCTATGCCCATGCCAAACGCGTTTGTAGCTACTGCGATTCGCGTCTTACCGCTTATAAAATCGTTCTGTATGCGTTTCCGGGCATCTTTATCCTCTATCTGTCCATGATAATACGCAGCACTCAGCCCATTATCAACGAGGAACTCAGCCAGCTTCTCCGCGGTACGTGTGAAATTGACATATACGATAGCAGAGCCGTCGAGATTTTCTAACACACGTTTCAGAAGATCCTGTTTCATGCATTCACTTGCCTGCTCGATGACCGAGAACATCAGATTCTTCCGGTCAAAGCTGTCCTTGAAGACATCACAGCGTATACCCAGCTGATTCTGTATATCCTCCTGGACCTGTTCCGTGGCTGTCGCGGTCAGTCCAAGCACAGGCGGGTTATGTAACGCCTTTATCACCCTGCCCAGACGCAGATAATCGGGTCTGAAGTTATGACCCCAGACAGATATGCAGTGCACCTCATCTATTGCTATCAGGCTGATATTACTCGCCCTGAATATCGTCATCAACTTGTTATCCAGGAACGCTTCCGGTGCGACATAAAGCATCTTCAGTCGAGACTGCTCAAGTAATTCGTATATATGCTCTTTAGTATCCGATTCGAGCATGGAATTGAGATACGCCACCTCATGTATGCCCTTTCGTCTCAGACCATCTACCTGATCCTTCATCAATGCAATTAACGGACTCACCACGATGGTCAAGCCATCGAAGATCAAAGCCGGTATCTGGAAACATAGTGATTTACCGGCACCCGTGGGTAATATAGCCAGTGTGTCCCGCCCTGCCAGTACGTTCTCTATTATCTCCCGCTGCTTTGATCTGAATGACCGGTAATTGAAGACCGAAGTCAGAATCGCTCGCGGATCACTCGCTGTCTGTGGCATCTCAGTCCTTACCATGCTCTAATGTCTGGATAGCGAACTCATGGGCTGACTTCAGATAGCCGTTCATGGGCAGTGTCGCTCTCCTCAGGATGTAATTCTTACCGGAATAGCCCACATAGACGGCTAACTCGATGTGTGAATCCGAGCAGGAAGCATGTACACCAACAGGGATAGCACAACCGCCACCTATCACCTTCAACACCTCGTTCTCCACTTCTGCCTCGATCCTCGTATCTGGATCGTCAATGCGGTGCAGAATCTCACTCTCATCGCTATCACGTCTCGCAACAACGGCGATAATGCCCTGATTGGGTGAAGGAACGAAAGGGTCTCGTGCCAGTCGCTCATAATTCACAGCCATATGTAGCCGTTCGAGTCCCGCTTCTGCGAGTATCACACCGTCATAATCACCCCGCTCAAGCTTTCGCAGACGCGTATCCACGTTGCCCCTTATGTCCCTTATCTCGATCTCCAATCCTTTCTGATACATATAGTTCAGCATCTGGTACTTCCGCCTCACGCTCGAGGTACCTATCACCGCACCCTCGGGCATGTTCTCTATGCGATAATGGGATACGAGCGCATCAAACGGCGAATCACGTGGTAATACCGCAGCGGTCTCGAGTCGCTCATCTCGCTCGAGCGGTATATCCTTCATCGAATGAACCGCTATATCTATCTGCCGCTCCAGTAGCAGCACATCCAGCTTCTTCACAAACACACCCTTCTCTGGCATATCGTAGAGTGCACGGTCTGGCATCTCATCACCCAGACTGCGCACTATCTTTAGCTCATACTCAACGCCCTGCATGCGCAATCGTTCACAGACCGCCGCTGTCTGCTGCAGTGCCAGTTTGCTGCCGCGGGTGCCTACAATCATACCGGTATGTTCTTCTCCCTCGCCTTCTTGTGATTGATAAGATAATCAAGCTGCGCCGGATCCGCATCACCGAAATCCGCATACCCGTTCTCCCGGATGAAATCCAGTATCTTAATCACATTCTCCTGCCGCACAGCCATCGTTGAGAAACCTTTTGCACTGCCAACACTGCCAACACTCACATCACTCTCGACCGCGGTGAAGTCGGTACAGACCTGACAGCCGCTCGGCAGTATGCTCTCAAGTTCCTTAACCTTGAATTTCACCTCACCATCCGTCATCGTGGCAACGAACTTACCCTTCGTTATGTCCGTCTTGATCAGCTTTGAGAAGTCCACGCCTTTATCCGCCAGATACTTCGTTATATCACCGTAATGGAAATTCTCGGTGCAGAACAACCCGACAAGTAGCTTCACCCTCTCTTTAAATATCGGGAATTCACGCTGTAATCTCCTCACTCCGGATACGATGCAGGGCGTTCCCACAACGCCCACTCCGCTCTTCGTCAGCATTACTGCTCTCTTCAACTCCGGAAGCACGTTCGCAAAGGTGTACTTCGTACCGCCGAGTGTAGGCAATTCGAGCTGCTCGGAATCACGTACGTGAAATATCTCTGTTCCCCAGCGCTCGTCTCTGCTGACAAATAAGCTACGGTCTATCAGCCCCATCTCCATTGCTGAGACCAGTATCTCGGTCACCATTGCCCCGTCCTGCCCGGTGAACCGCTTTGAACGCCCGGCTATGAACTGGATGTAATGCCCGAGACCGCTCCTGGGCTCGTAAACGAATCGCGGACATACACGAACACACGCGCCACAATCCATACACCGTCTCTCATAATCAGGGAAATCCACACGGTCGTCCACTATGGTTATTCCACCCGGGCATACTGCTGCACAGGTTAAACACCGGCTGCAGATGTTCCTGTCTATAACTACCGACTTGAGGTTCTCAAAGAACAGCTTATCCTTGAGCCGCTTCTCCGGTACTGCAACTTCCCATTCCGATTCTACTGCCATACATCCCTATAAGAAGGGTCATCCAATATAAGTTTTTCTAATTTTCAACATGGACGATTAACCACCTGAGACAATCCTGATTATCTTTACCTCGCCGGTTATATCTACCTCATCGTCCTCAGGCACCGATCTGCCATCGCATAATACGATAACCTCCACGGGATTTATCCCCAGTCTCATGAGTAGCGCCTCGTATGTATCGCCCTGTGCGATCTCAACAATCCGTTCCGTCTCCAACACCCCCAGCTTCACCTTCCTAAATACCACCTTATTTGCTAAAACGGATATCACCTCATATCATATCTCGCAGACCGAGCACGACCTCAAACTCACGAGCCGATAGCACGAGCACTTCCGCAGACAGATCCTCAGCCAGGCGAGGACATGCCGTATTCACAAACGCATCCACGCCGTAACCGAGCAGTCTATCTCCCGTTATTTCATTCATCGCTATGAGATATGCCCTCAGCCCTGCGTCTATCGCACTGTTCATCAGTCGTTTCGCCTCCCTCATATTAAATTGACCGGTCTTCATGCCCACTATAATGCCAAACGATTTAGCGTCATATGCACGTGCAATAGCCGCATACCGTTTCTTACGCTCCGTTGCGCCATCGAATACCCTGTGCTGGTTCGTGAACGGGTCAGCCGCAACCACTCGCTTGCCGGTATATAATGCGAGCCCGGCGGGATGGAAACTGCCGGAGCCGATGAAAAGTGCCTCATCACATGCCGGAGTAGCAGCTGAGAAATCGCAGCCCAGCACCTGACCTTCGTATCGCAGTCGAGGTGATTTGCCTGTTACGGCTTCTTTACCATGCTCTCTGAGTATGGATTTCGCATCGTCCAGCCGATGCACATGCTGCAATGTGCTCACCACGCATACCGTCTCGCATTCAAGCTCTCCCACCGCTTTCGCCACCACAGGTCTCACATCCACACCACTCTTTAGCTCTATGTAGTATACCCGCCCCATATCCTCTGGCGAGAGGTAGCTCCTGAAGAAAGGTGTATGCCCGAAATGGAAGAGCACATCAACGGCTTTCAGCACTCCAGTATCAATATCGCATGCGCCATAGCATGAACCGCCGGATATGATGACCTCCACACCCGTTCTCTCTCTGATGAGCCCGGCGAGTTCGGTCGTTACATTCCTGAGCCCCTCGGGCAGTTGGATACCCACGCATTTCGCATTACTCGCTTTTATATGCTCTTCTATCCGCTCTAACTCGAAATCATACGTGAATTTTATCATCTGTTATCCTCATCTTGATAGGGAACATGCCTTATATAAATCTCATATCTGATGAAGAATGAACCCGGGTATGGTAATCAATAATAATCAGCCAATAAATTACAAAAGCGGACGCCGAAATTTTTTCAGTAATAAACACTCATAGCTCCATTTATCCATCGCCTGACACAACCGGCAACGTAAAACAAACCGTGCATCCTTTACCGGGTTCCGATTCTATCCATATCCTGCCATTATGTACCTCTATTATCCGTTTCACAATGGCGAGTCCGGCACCGGTACCTTCACTACCGCTATCCACCTTATAGAATAGCTCGAAGACCTTCTCCTGCTGGCTCTTATCTATACCCATGCCATTATCACGCACGAAGAAGACTCCTTCTCCTCGATATCCAATCTCTATCTCCAGATTCTTCTGCTCACCCCTGTATTTTATGCTGTTCGTTATCAGGTTCACCAGCACTTCCGCTATTCGCATACGGTCAACATGGACGATGGGGAAATTCTCCGCGACTGTTACCTTCGCACCACTCTCCAGTATCTGGTTCGCAGTCTGCTCCAGGGCATCATCCACTATCTCTGCGAAAGGTACATCCTCAGGTGGATTCGCCCCACGTCCAATACGAGATAGCTGGAGCGTATCATCCAGGAGACGTTCCATCTTCGCCGCTGCGCTATCTATGTAATGAAGGGTCTTCTTCACCCTCTCACAGTCACCGCTCTCTATATCATCCTCCAGCATGCTCACAAACCCGCGAATGGTGAGCAGTGGAGACCTGAGGTCATGAGATACTGTATAGGTGAACCGTTCCAGCTCGGTATTCTTCGCTTCCAGTTCATACATCAGTTTATTCCTCTCCTCCTCCGCCTGCTTCCGCTTCCACGCTTCCAGCGCTGCTTTTATCGTGCCCAATAAACGGTCCTTTGTGAGATGGTCTTTCGGGATATAATCCATAGCACCCTCGTGAATTGACTGGACGGCTATCTCTTCACTACCAAATCCGGTAAGCATCACCACCGGCGCTATCCCCTTCTCCACAATCTCCTGTAGCCATTCCATACCAGACTTTTCGGGCATCAGTATGTCAAGGAAGATGATGTCTACCTTCTCTGTGGCGAGTGCATGCTCTATCTCATCTTTACTACCTGCTTCTATCAGTCTGTATCCTCTGTCCCCCTCTTTTTCCAGACCCTGACGTAGATATGTCCGGACCAGCTTCCGGAAAGCGGGATCATCATCGCATACGAGAATCCTCAGTGGTCTCTTATCTTCTTCCTTGCCCATACCCTCACTGTGCTCCATCTCTGTCTCCACCACCCCCAGCTCAACCTCCTTCATCCTTCGGTGGCAGTTTGCATATCACGAACCAGTATTCTCCTATCTCGTCCATCACACGCTTGAAATCCTCTATGTTCACCGGCTTCTTCACGTAACCCGATGCATGGAGATGATAACTCTCTATTATGTCCTCCTCGGCATCTGATGTGGTAAGGATAACCACCGGAATCGTCTGCAGTGACTCATCCGCCTTTATTCTACGCAGGAATTCCTTGCCGCCCATACCCGGCATGTTCAGGTCCAGCAGGATCAGGTCTGGTCTGGGCTTATCGCTATACTCACCCCGTTGATACAGGAAGTCCAGTGCCTCTTCTCCACTGCTCACTATGTACAGTTCGTTCGCTATCCGCTGCCTCTTCAACGATACTTTCACCAGTTTCTGGTCTCCCGGGTCGTCCTCCACCAGCAATATCCTCACAGGGTCTATTCTTCTCATCTTTTATACCTCCGTTTACGGTAGAAGGGAGTGAGGAGAAGGGAGAAGGGAGCGGTGGTGCTTTTGCATAGACCA
>JAODGP010000116.1 GCA_025464345.1 Methanosarcinales archaeon
GAGAGGGCAGGGTTTTATTTTTGTACTCCTTATTATAATAGTGGTGGATGGAAATGTATTATGCAGTTCAGCAGCCAAAGCGTATAGTCTTTGGTAGCGAGATAGTGGATAAGATTGGTGAGGAGGCGAAGTCGCTGGGAGCGAAGAAGGCGCTCGTCGTTACTGATGAGACGATGAAGAAGCTGGGATTCTATGAGAAGGTGCATAAACCTCTGAGTGAGGTGGTGGAAGTTGACTTCTTTGACGGTATTGAGCCTGAACCCACACTGGCGACCGCAGAGAAGGTTGCCAATGCCTCGAGAGCAGGTTATGACCTGATTGTTGGTATAGGCGGTGGTAGTGTACTGGATATGGCGAAAGTAGCCGCAGCAGCTGCCGCCAATCCTGACCAGGAAGCAGGTGAGTTCCTGGGCGCTAACAAGATAGTGAATCCGAGCGTCAGTAAGATACTGATACCCACAACTGCGGGTACAGGCTCTGAAGCCACCCCGTTTGCTCTGGTGATTGCTGATGGCAAGAAGAAGGCGATAGCAAGCCCATATAATATCGCAGATGTCGCATTTCTTGAAGCGGCATTCACCGCTACTATGCCGCAGCGTGTAACAGCTTCTACGGGCATGGATGCACTGAGCCACGCGATAGAGTCGTTTCTATCTCTGGGTGCGAACCCGCTGACCGATTCGTTTGCGTTAGAGGCAATGCGGAAGATCAGTGCGAACTTAGAGGAGGCGTACTCGCATGGAAATAACCTCAAAGCACGAATGGAGATGTCACTGGCGGCGATGCTGGCTGGTATAGCGTTTGGTAACGCGGGCGTTATTGCCGGGCATGCAATTGCCCATACAATTGGTACGAGATACAATGTCCCTCATGGCGTTTCGGCTGCTCTCACACTGCCTTATATCATGGAATATAACGCCGATGCTGCCGGTGAACGCATGAATGCGATAGCGAAGGCACTGCTGGGTGAAGATACCGGGGATGCATCGAAGGCAATAGCGCATGTGAGGGGTATGTCAGAACGCATGCAATTACCGACCAGATTATCTGAGCTGGGCGTCTCAAAGGAAGATTTACGTTCGCTTGCGGAGGATGTAGTGAAGGAGAAGGGGTATTTGAAGCGGAATCCACGTGAGATGGACTTTGAAGCGGCGTTAGAGCTACTGGAGCGCATGTGGTAATCGCCGACGATGATGGATGAAATTACCGTGTGAGATTATAGTATGGGAGGTACTGCCGTGTATAAGGGCGGCACTTGCAGAAGAACTGCTGCGAAAAGGGCTATCACAGAAGCAGGTCTCGGAGATGCTGGGGATCACACAGGCAGCGGTATCTCATTATACCTCTAAGAAGAGGGGCTCTGGGCTGGATTTCCCGCATGATGCGATGACAGAGATATGCATGCTTGCAGAAGACCTTGTGCAGGGTTCTGTGGCTCAGCATGACCTGGGTGCACGAATATGCAGGATATGCATGAAAGTCAGGGCAAAGACCGGTGTATGCGATCTCGCACGGTTGTGATTTTATTAACGCTCTTTATGGCAGAGTGGCAGCAGACAAAAGTTCGCTCTCAACGCACCACGTCGCTCTCAAAATACAGATCACTGTTCAAAAACGGAATAAGTGCAGCGATCAATCCATCAACATAGTACTTCTTACGATCCATTACACCACCTGTGAAATATCCAATTGCACCCTGCTTCTGTTTCGTGTTTCTATCCTCAGCTAAATCATCTATCACATCTCCGAGTTCCACACCACACAGAAGCTTATCTGTTATATGCGATGGCAATTCAAAAAGAGGTGTGCAGCCATAACCCTTCCTGCCGCACGCATCCATGATGCACATCACACCGGATACGAACCATCTGTTGAAGAGTCTGACTATGCCACCCTCAATGCCCACGAAGAAGTCTGCATCAGGATTACGCGTTCGCAATTCCATAGCTCTGTGCTCCGCACCCGCGAACGTCTCATCACCCACAGGCTGAGCCGGCACATTGCTATCCACTGCCATACCCGATACTTCCACATCATCGTAGAATAAGGCAAAAGCATCCTTAGCTGCCGCCAGTTTTACCGGGTTCTCTGACCCTACCAGTACTTTCATCATAAAGTATTTTATATATCTGTAAAGTAATGGCTGCGGAAGAGAAGACGCTCAGGAGTGAGGAGGTATACCGTGGCAGGATTATACAGCTGCGGGTTGATACCGTATCGGTACCGGGCGGTACAAAGAGGCGTGAGATAGTTGTGCATCCCGGTGCGGCTGCTATTGTTGCATTTAGCGGTGAGCATGTATTAATGGTGGAGCAGTACCGAAAAGCGGTGGGGGTTAAGACCCTTGAGCTACCCGCGGGCACGATCGAACCGGGTGAATCTCCTGAGGCATGTGCTGCACGCGAACTGGTGGAAGAGACTGGATATCGAGCAAAAAAGCTGTATAAGCTGATAGAGTTCTTCCCTTCACCCGGTATCAGCAGTGAGATAATACACATCTTCATGGCGGATGAACTGGAGAAGGTCAGGGATGTGCCTGAGCTCCAGGTTCGATCTGTTCCGCGCACTGAGCTGCTGGCGATGATAAGAAGTGGCGAGTTGCACGATGGCAAAACCCTTATAGGGCTGCTTATAGCACTTGCTCAGGATACACAAACACACCATGCTTACTCACATTGAATCTTATGTCGCAGAACCGATCCACATATTCCTGATGTATCGCCTGGGGATCTAAATCATCGAACTCGTCTGGATGAAGCCATTTTGCCATGTATACCAGCCCAACCGGGTATCCGGGACCAAAAGGTAGACTGCCATCAATGAGATGAACCCGCTCATCCTCTATCGCCGTTACGTTCTTCAGTGGCAGTTCCATTATACGCCTGTATTCGGCTTCCATTGCAGACACATCATCAGTCTCGTAACCGCCTTTTCGTGATAGCCCGATGATAATGTCCGGATTATTTCTCATTATCCATTCCACTTCTACCACAGGATATGCCACTTCAAACCCGGCTGCTATGTTCTGCCCGCCGGCAAGCTCACAGAGTGTGCTTATACCACCTGATTTGTTTGAGAATGTCTTTCGTTCGCGGGTGGTGTCCTTGCCGCTATTATCGAGGAAGACCTTCGGACGATCCTTCAGGCTCGATACTCGCTCTTCTATCAGATTGACGTAGCGGTCATGCCAGTTTATATACGCTGATGTATTGAGATCGAGTAACACACCGAGCCTGATCATCTCCTCCCGCGTGGTCTCGGGCTTATAGAAGTCCATTCGAACAGTGGTGATCGTTGGCGGCAGTTTATCTTCCAGATATTCCGGACCGGGTCCTACTTTAACGTATGTGAAGACCGCATCAGGGTGCAGAGCGATCAAAGCTTCTGTATCCACCTCCTTCCAGGTACCTACCACAGGCTTATCGCTCAATTCAGGGAAGAAAACCGGCTTCTT
>JAODGP010000029.1 GCA_025464345.1 Methanosarcinales archaeon
GAAAAATATTTGGGTGTCAAATTGCTATTTCTGAAAGTCAAGTAAAAGTCATTAAAGGTTGAGGGTTAGAAACGCTTCACCCAAATTGCATTCTTTCGGGATAGCTGGGTGCTTGATGCTTGAAAAAGTTTATAGATCAAAGCAATTTATCAAAATTTGCTTTATAAACGATCTCCCCGCGTAGTTCATGAGTTTGGGATCTGATGCTCGTGCAACTCTTACCGACCGTGGTATCTATCCAGTATATAATTGATTATAGTTATGCACTGCGAGGAGAGGTAGGAGATCCTGCCGAGCGATATCTTTTCGTGCGGGAAGCGAGTGACGAAACCCTCCTCCTTCGCCGGCAGTCCCAGATGGTCGCCGAGTACAAATACCGCATCTTCGCTCAGCTCTACACCCTCTATATCCTTACCCTTCTCATGCAGTATGTAAAAGAACCTGCCCTTAGCGGCTAATTCGCTGATCAGTTCCTGAAAGCTCTGCCTGCGTACACGGATACCCGGATTCCTGCCCTTAGACGCCTTCTTTATCCATGATGCTATGCTCCGCTCGTCAGGTGAGACCCCGCGGAGTGAACTCCCGTAAAATGTTATCACCTTCGGTGGCTCTGGACCACCACATGCGACTATATGCACACATGTGTCCCGTCTCAGATCGTGACTCAGCCACAGTGCGTTGCATACGCATCTCGCAACGAGATCCATTCGCCCACCCCTGCCCGGCAGGTCATTCAGCGGGAAATCACTGCTCGTAGCCGCTTTCCTCGCATATATCACGAATTCCCTCATCTCTTTAAAATGGTTCAAAACCTTTCAGCATCGCTCTCAGCAGCATCAGCACGGGTATTATCTCCAGCCGACCCACCCACATGTTAAAAATAAGCATCATCTTACCCGCACCCGGCAACCCGGGATTGGTCAGCCCGGTAGTGAGCCCCACGTTACCCTGTGCCGAGGCAACCTCGAAGATTATCTCACCCAGGTTGTAATGGCTACCCACCACCGTGGTGAGCACACCAACCCCGATGATCAGGAAGAAGATCCAGAGGATGATAATCAAGCTCGCTTCCGAGAATATCCGCACCATCTCCCACCTCTCCAGGAGTTTATCCCCCAGTCTAACCGCAATGATTGCCCGTGGCGGTAAGAAATTACGCTTCAAAGACCAGCGTATCCATTTGTAAGCTATTACCGCCCTTAATAATTTCACACCACCTGCGGTAGAACCCGTCGCACCCCCTATTACCATGCCCATCGTCACAATTAATATAGAAAGCAAATGCCATTCGCTCACATCCGTCGTCTGGAAACCCGTGCAGGTCATACCTGAAACAAGCTGGAATAGAGAATAGCGTGCGGTGGTGAAGATATCGCTACCGGTCATGAAGTAATTGGTGACCAATAACGGTATGAGCAGTATGCTAAACATGACCATAAAGGTTATACACTGCGTATCCTTTATGTATGCCCTTATGTTGCCCTTCAATACACGGTAATGTACCAGAAATGGTATCGCACCAAGGATCATCATGGGAATAACTGCGAGTTCAATGATAAAGCTGTTATAAGAGGCTATTGAATTATCTGTAACTGAGAATCCACCGGTGCCTATCGCGGTCATTGCGTGATTCATCGCTTCCCATGGCTTCATACCGGCGATAAAGAAGATGAGTATCCCCATAGACGTGAGGAATAGATAGATCCACCATGTCATTCTCACTGTGGATATGATACTCGGCTTTATCCGTTCCTCACGCGCTTCCGCACGGTAAAGGACGTACGCACCCGTTCCCGGGCGCGCCAGAATCGTTAACATCAGGACTATCACGCCTACCCCGCCCACCCACTGCATCAGACTGCGCCAGAACTGTATGGTATGAGTGAGCCTTGATGGATGAGTGACCATTGTAAGACCCGTACCTGTCCAGCCGGACATAGACTCGAAATAAGCGTCCAGGGGGTTCATATCTTCTATCAGGACGAAGAGTATAGCGCTGAAAGCCGGAACAATCAGCCATACCAGTGCTGCACATACCATTGCATGCTTGTACTCAGGATCACGAGTGGTACGGAAGAACAACCGTAACAGGAGCCCGATGAGTACGACACCCGTACCAGTAGCAATAACTGGCATCATGACATCCTCATGGAATATGAATGCGATAACGAGCAGAGAAAGTATCAGTACGCCCAGTATTATGAGGATACCACCGAGGTCCCGGAGTACCAGGCTCAGGTTTGATAATCCCATGGGAGTATTAAATGTTGGAATACGCAAATAAAAATGCTATGTGAAAGATGATCGCGATCGTGGATTATGGCATGGGGAATATATTCAGCATATATAACGGGCTGAAGAAGGTATGTGACCGTGTGGTGCTCATCAATGAGAGGAATATCACCGATATGCGAGATGCAGATGGTATTGTCATACCTGGTGTGGGCGCATTTGACGATGGTGTAAGGCACCTGAAACGTTTCTCTGATCTGCTACTCACGATTGTCGGGTCTGGTGTGCCTCTACTCGGTATATGCATAGGCATGCAACTGCTATTTGAAACGAGCGAGGAGGGCGAGGAGAAGGGACATGGGCTCATACCCGGCAGGGTTGTTCGTCTGCCACCATCCCTCAGAGTGCCGCATATGGGCTGGAACAATCTCCATTTACATCGCTACTCCGAACTGCTTGACGGGATTACAGAATCTGATTACTTCTATTTCGTGCATTCTTATTACTGCGCGCCACGGAACGATTCGGATATAATTGCGTCGGTGGATTACGGCATACAACTACCTGCGGTGGTGAATCGTGCCAGTATCTACGGGGTGCAGTTCCATCCAGAGAAGTCATCACGAAAGGGACTGCGGATATTAGCCAATTTCGTAGAGCTCTGCAAGTGCTGATGCGTGTGGCTCAACAGTAAACGATTAAACCACTGACGAGATAATAAGATATAAGAGTATGAAAATGGAAGTGGAAGCAGTGCTCTTCGACCTCGATGGTGTACTGATAAACTCATTTGAGAGCTGGTATCGGGCATTTAATGCGATGTTACGTATGTATGGGCGTGAGGAACTGAGCAGAGAGGCATTCAGGGCGAGATGCTGGGGTCCCGACCTCAGGCATAATCTGGATGCATGGGGGCTCGACGAAGATGCTGGCAGGTACTGCATAAACGAGCAGTTGCGGCTTGTTGAGCTCATAGAGCTATTCCCCGGTGCAAAGGATGTGCTGGCTCGTATAAAGAGCAGATACAAAACGGGACTGGTGACGAACACGCCCAGGAAGAATGTATCCCTGATACTGAATCATTTCCATATCACGCATCTGTTCGATGTCATCATCACGGGCGATGATGTACATGAGGCAAAGCCCGATGCTGAGATGGTGATCGAAGCATGCAATCGGCTGAAAGTGGAGCCTGAGAATGCCGTGCTCGTGGGTGATACCGATAGCGATTTCAAAGCGGGTAAATCGGCTGGCTGTACGGTCATAAGCGTGGAGACGAGCGGCGCTGCTGTATCATCAAAAGGGGACATGCACATATGTAATCTCTACGAGCTACTGACAATCCTGGGCTTATAACGTCCCGGAAGCAGGAATATTCAGAACCACTGTTTTTGCTTGATTCACCATAAACAAAGCGCTCATTGCCGGGTCTAAAAAATGTAAAAAGGGAGGATTGAGAAGATTAACAGGATTCTTTCTGACCCCCCAATATATGTGGAGGAGAGCCATGCATTAAACCGTGTACGTGATACCTGCGATAAAGCTTTATTAGAATGGTGATGAACAATACAAATAACCGAGCATGAGCCTCTTTGCAGCCCGTATGCGAGATGTGAAACCATCCGCAACGTTCAGGTACGATGCAGCGGCGAAGAAGCCGGGCGTGATCAATCTCACGATTGGCAGACCGGGCTTTGATACGCCGGTGGTGATAAAGGAAGCGGCGAAACGCGCACTGGACGAAGGTAAAGTCCATTATACCCCGTCAAAGGGCATACCAGAGCTGAGAGAGGCGATTGCCGCCAAACTGGAACGCGAGAACAACATAAAGGGCATTGATGCAGACAGAATAGTGGTTTCAGGCGGTGGCAAGCAGATATTGTACTGCATATTGATGGCACTTGCGGGTAACGGCGATGTCGTTGCGATTCCGAACCCTTCGTGGGTGAGCTACGAGGCGCAAATTCGGCTGGCGGGTGCCGAAGTCGCATGGCTGAAATTGAATCCAGAGGCTGGCTTTATACCCGATGACGAGTTCCTAACGGCACTTGAGAGCAGTAAAGCCAAACTGTTAATTCTGAATTCTCCGGCAAATCCCACCGGCGCAGTCTTTCCCGAACGTGTAATCAAAGCGATACTGGAAATCTGTGAAGACAATGGTATATACGTGATCTCAGATGAGGTGTATGAGAAGCTGATCTACGAAGGCAGGCATTACAGCCCAGCCAGCGAATACGAGAATGTGATAACCGTGAATGCGTTCAGCAAGACGTACAGTATGACCGGCTGGCGGCTCGGTTACTGCGCTTGCGCCGATCGCGCGGTGATTGATAAGATAGAGATAGTGCATCAGCAGTCACTCTCATGCTGTACTTCGTTCGCGCAATATGGTGCTCTGGCATCATTCACGAAGGATGCGGAAGATGCGATGGCGCGTATGATAGAAGAGCTGAGAGCACGCAGGGATTATGTGATGGAACGGCTAAACGAGCTGGACAATATAGTGTGTGAGAAGCCGGGTGGTGCGTTCTACGTGTTCCCGTATATCAGAGACGTTGATGATTACGAGCTGGCGGACAGGCTGCTGAGCCGTGGTGTGGCTGTGATACCAGGTAGCGCATTCGGGACACAGGGGCGCGGATGTATCAGGATAAGTTATGGTGGTGCGGACCTGAATATGCTCTCTCAGGCATTTGACAGGATGGCAGAATGCATGTGATCAGGAAACATGGTAACGGCAGGGGATGCAACGAAATCAAATATTTTCAGGTCGTGGACTGCACCATAATGGAGTGAAGAATATGAGGTCAGAAGCGGATACGAAGGATGAAGTACTTGAGATAGTAAAAAAGCGGGATGTGAAATTCATCGGACTCTGGTTCACCGACATACTGGGCAGACTGAAGAGCGTTACCATCTCTGTTAGCGAGTTAAGGACCGCATTTGATGAGGGTATGGGCTTTGACGGCTCCTCGATCAAGGGGTTCGCAAGGATTGACGAGAGTGATATGCTCGTCAAACCCGACCCAACTACGTTCTGCATCATTCCGTGGAGACAGAATGGTGATGTGGTTGCGCGGATGTTCTGCGATGTTTTAAATCCGGATGGCAGTCATTATGAAGGTGACCCGCGGTATATATTGAAGAAGAACCTGGATCGGTTGCGGGAAGAATACGGCTATACCTTTTATCTCGGTCCCGAACTGGAATATTTCTATTTCAAGGACGAGAGGAATCCAGAGGTGCTGGATGAGGGCGGATACTTCGACTTGATGACACTGGATGCGGGCAGCGACTTCCGAAGAGATACGGTATTAATGCTGGAGGCAATGGGTATAAAAGTGGAAGCGAGCCACCATGAGGTCGCACCTTCACAGCACGAGATAGACCTGCGTTACAGGGATGCTCTCACGATGGCAGACCAGGTGATGACTTATCGGATTGTGGTAAAGGAAGTAGCAAAGCAACACGGATGTTACGCAACATTCATGCCAAAGCCCATCTTCGGTGTGAATGGCTCCGGAATGCACGTGCATCAATCATTATTCAAGGGGGATAAGAACGTGTTCTTCGACCGTGATGGCGAGTATCAGCTGTCTGAACTCGCAAAATGGTATATTGCCGGGTTGTTAAGACACGCACCTGAGATAACTTCGGTCACCAATCAGTGGATAAATTCGTACAAGCGGCTGGTTCCGGGCTATGAAGCGCCCGTATACATCACGTGGGCGCGTCGCAACCGCTCTACACTTGTAAGAGTGCCGATGTATAAGCCGGGTAAAGAGGAAGCGACACGTGTGGAATATCGCAGTCCTGACCCGGCATGCAATCCCTACCTGGCGTTCTCGGTGATGCTTGCTGCCGGCATGGCGGGCATAAAAAACAGGTATGAGCTGCCACCACCCACGGAAAAGGATGTTTACATAATGAGTGATGATGAGCGGATGAGGGAAGGTATAAAGACGCTACCCGGGAGTTTGATTGAGGCGATATCGCTGACAAAGCGGAGTAAACTGGTAAGAGAAGCTCTGGGTGATCACATCTTTAACAACTTCATCACCTCGAAGCTCGTGGAGTGGGACAGATATCGCGTGAACGTAACAGAATGGGAGTTGAAGGAGTATTTAAGCGTACTGTGATGCCCGAAAAATGACTCTATATTACGTAATTTTTCCACTTCCTCAAAAAGCTCCTTCATATCCAGCCAAAATCGCTCTTACAACGACGCCGACGAGTAATGCAAAGGTTATGCTCAAAAGAGTTCCGATTAAATAGTACTCAGCCATCTTCCTGTCTTTTAATTCATTGAACCTTGCAATAGATTTGGCGGCGAAAATAACCGTTATTGCTGTGTACTGATCGACCAGTACAAAGGTCAAAACCATCACCCTCTCTATTATCCCTATTATCGTACCAGCACCTCTCAAACCGCTCATTTCCACTTCTTCCTCGTATCGCCTGAGCATTAACCTGATGAAATACGCACCGGCAATAACAGCGAGATAAGCAGAAACGAGGATAGCGATTTTAAAGTACACCCTCACCACTCACCTTATCAACCCTATCCGGTTCAATTTCTGATTTGAACCATTCACGGTTCAATGAATCCATCACCGCTTTTTCCGCTCCTCTCCATAAATGATATCTCCCTGTTCTCAACGTTTTATATATGCTCCTTTCACCAACACCAAAATTCCTGGACGCCAACCTGACCGCCTCCCTGTTCTCTCCATGCCCCCTAAAATATATGATAATTTCCCTTTGCCTTTTTGTCCAGTTCCACATCACATCCGCCATGAAATTCAATAAACACGTAACAATCTCATCTATTTCCCACTTACTTCTGAATACAATCCAAAGATTATCCTTCTTTGCCCTTTCTAACGCTTCAGATGCTTTATGAAACGCTTCGCCATCTATCTCCCCGACATTTTCGCTCAATCTTGTAGATAACCCACCAACGCCTATTCCCAGATAGAATTGATGACCGATGTTTTCGAAAAAAACAAGGTAAATATCGAACAAATATCTCGGTGAGGAAAGCATCCCCTGAAAACTATCGCCCCTGACAACCACAAATTTTGCCACTATCTCTTCATTAAATCTCCTGTTGACTATTCTTAAAGCGTTTTTCAATTCTTCCTGTACTTCTGCTCTCTCCTTCAGCCTTCTTGAAGACTTCAGATCGCCGGTCACAACAACATACCAGTTCTGTGGTGTGTGAGTCATTTATTTGTTATTTTTGGTCTTATCCTGACTTTGTTTAATTATTATATGGATGAGATAAAAAGTGATGCACAACGAGACAATTCATCTATGGGTGGATGTAGAAGGATGGATAAAGTGCGTTTAGTAATCTGTAGGGAGCGTACCGTGCAGTCAGTTATACTCGACCATTTTTATGCTCAATTGCTAATAGATGATAGAGATGAGATCGGAAGAGCTCTACGCACTCGCAATGAGGTATATGCCGGGCGGCGTTAGCAGTCCGGTTCGTGCATATAAGCCTTATCCCTTCTACGCAAAGAGCGGCAAAGGTTCCAGGATATGCGATGTAGATGGTAACGAATACATAGACTATTGCCTCGCTTATGGACCTCTCATACTGGGGCATGCACATGAAGAAGTAAAGGACGCGGTTATCGCGCAGCTTGAACGCGGATGGCTCTTCGGGACGCCACATGAGGGTGAGATAGAGCTTGCGAAGCGGATTATAGCGCATTATCCGTCAATTGAGATGCTAAGGTTTGTCAATACCGGCAGTGAAGCGACAATGGCGGGTATAAGGCTCGCAAGAGGATTCACAGGTCGCAATAAGATAATAAAGATAGAGGGTGGTTTCCATGGTGCCCATGATGGTGTTCTTGTGAAGGCGGGTTCTGGTGCCACAACGCTCGGTATTCCCGACTCAAGGGGCGTACCACCTGATATGGTGAAGAACACTTTACAGGTACCTTTTAATGACGCATCGCAGCTCGAGCGCGTTCTGGATGCGAACGATGGTGAGGTAGCTGCGGTTATAATCGAGCCAGTCATGGGTAACGTGGGACCGATACCGCCTGAGGAAGGGTATTTAGAGGAAGTAAGGCGATTGACGCGTGAGAATGACGTGCTGCTCATCTTTGATGAGGTGATTACCGGATTCCGGCTCGCACACGGCGGTGCACAGGAATACTACAATGTTGTGCCAGACATGACAATTCTCGGTAAGATCGCAGGTGGCGGCTTCCCCATTGGCATAGTTGGTGCAGGTAAAGCGATCATGGAGCTCGTAGCACCCTCCGGTGGGGTATATCAGGCAGGTACGTTCAGTGGTAACCCCGTAACAATCGCTGCGGGTATTAAGACGATAGAGATACTGGAACGCGATAACGTTCTAACAAGGATAAATGCGCTCGGCGATTCTATACGCGCGGCATTGCGTGATTTATTGCATGATGCGGGTGTTGAAGCTTACGTATCTGGTGTTGGCTCCATGTTCAAGATCTTCTTCAGTCCTTCGGGTATCCCCGTGAGGAACTATTCAGACGCGCTGAGGTGTGACAGAGAGAGGTACCTGCGGTTATTCCACAAAATGCTATCCTGTGGTGTCTTCCTCCCACCCTCGCAGTTCGAGACGAATTTCATCAGCTTCGCACATACCGATGAGGATATAGAGAAGACAATAGAGGCATATAAGAGCTGTATAGCCGGGCTATGAGAAGATGCGGGTCAAACATGTATCCAGCTATACCGCTACCTTCCGCTCGGATTAGGCAATCCTGAATACAGGAACAGGTAAAAAGCGCATGAAGATGGATCCAAAGTTTTTATTATTATAAAGATAACATAAATTAAGGGCTCGTAGCTTAGCACGGTTAGAGCGCCCGGCTCATAACCGGGCGGTCAAGGGTTCGAATCCCTTCGGGCCCATGTTCAGATATTGCTTGAGCATCTCAGCACCCGATTCTGTATTGAAGAGTGGCAGGTCCCATAGCTGTATCGTTTTGTACCGTATTGCAGTAACGACCCGCCCGGTCTGATCGCGTCCCTCCTTCTCGTATGCCTGCCTGACGACCATTACACCTCGCTTCTGCCATGCCGGCGTATCATTCAGATTTATACCCATACGAAATAGCATTTCATGCACTTCTCCCGCTTTCATGCCCCTCAACCGCTTCTCCGCATCCCTTGCACTCAACCCGCTCTCTATCAGCCCGTAATAGCCATAAGCGTTGATGTGATTACGCCACGCCTCCGCCTGCCTCTGTGCCAGATACGCTATCACCTCTTCCGCACCACAGACAGGGATTACACGCGCGTCAAATGCAATGGCTTCTTTGAAATCCAGAACGATGGTGAGTGCACTGGCGATGAAACTGGCGATTATGGAATCCAGCTTCTCCAGTCTGCCCCTGAATGGTACAGACCTGAAATAGAGATTTATTTCATCGGAGAATATATAGGCAAGAACGGGGTTAAATCCGCTATTTTCAAAGAAGAGCTCAGTAGCAGCCACAATACCCCGCGCAAACCGCTCATCATACGGCTTCTGGAACCCGCGTAATACACGTTTGAAGTTCCTGCCATCTGCACGCACGATTAAAGGTGCATTTGCTCTTATTCCTGCGTATAGCTCCTGCTCTTTATCGTACCACTTCTGGTTACCGAGCTTCATCAATAACTATGCCTTCTCACCCGATTCTTCACCGCTCTCCTTGCTCTTCTTGCCGCCTCGCTGCTTCACATGCTTTATCAGCACTATATCCCCGATCGCCAGTACCCACCGATACGGAATGATGATACCTTTCCTGTTACCCACATCAAACGCACTGGGGTTTATATTCTTCACTACCAGCCCTGCTATCCGCCTATTTTTTATGTCTACATTCACATCCTCTATCTTACCCACGTATACACCCTTATCCGTGTATATGTCCTGTCCGTATAGCGAGGATAATTCCATTTCCATAATAGTATTTTAAGGATGAGGAGTATATATAAATAGACAGCCAGGGATAGATAAGATGCAAACGTCCATTCAGGTGGGTAAATTTTTTGGTATTCCTATAAGGCTGCACTTCACCTTCCTCTTCATATTCTTCGCGATCATCATCACTTTTGCCAGCTGGCAGCCAACCGAGAGTCGCATTCCCCTGGGACTCGGTGGTCTGGAATTGAGTCCGCTCATGCGCTATTCAGTATCTTTTATCGCTGCTATTCTATTCTTCTTCACTCTATTGCTGCACGAGCTGGCGCATTCCATAGTGGCGATGCGGTTCGGGACGAAGATACACAGCATCACCCTCTTCTTCTTCGGCGGGCTGGCGATGATGGAGGACATACCACGTAGCCCTGCGAAGGAGTGGCGAATCGCAATTGCGGGTCCTTTAATGAGTCTGGCGCTGGGTGGTCTGCTATTATTGGTCTACCTGACGCTGAGGACTCTATCAATGTATCGCCCCATCGCGATACTTGTGCTGACCATAGGGGTTTTTAATCTCGTGCTCGCGGCGTTCAATTTATTGCCGGCGTTTCCGATGGATGGTGGTCGTATATTGAGAGCGATTCTTGCCAGACGTCTGTCGTTTTTAGAAGCAACGAAACGCGCGGCGCTGATAGGCAAGATATTTGCGTTTATCCTGGTCATAATGGGCTTTACACGTGACCCCTTCTCGTACATACTGACAGGCAGATGGGAAATGAACTTCTGGCTGCCTCTACTGGCTATATTCCTGTTCATGGCTGCAACAGAGGAGGAGCGAGCCACAACCACATTCGCCACACTTGATGGTATAAAGGTAAGGAACGTGATGAGAACCGAGGGGACAACCGTGCGGGAGGATATAACGCTTACAGAGCTGGTGAATGCAATGCTTGCAGATAAGACCACCGAATATGCGGTTGTTGATGCAAACGGCGAGTTGAGGGGATTCGTCACGCTGGAGAGTGTGAAGAAGATACCGGTTTTACAGCGAGATGTGATGCGTGTGTCGGATGTGATGATCCCGTATGATGACCCGGTTGATGCTCTACCTGGTGATGCGCCGGCATCTGAGGCGTTGAAGCGGATGTTACGTGACAGAAAGGGCATACTCGCGGTTATTGAAGAGACAGGGGTCATAGGTATAGTAACAAGAAAAGACATATCCTTCTATCTGGAGATGTTGCGTGGCAGTACCCCAGAATAGCTCTTCAATGCTCCCCTTATTGTACCTGAGACGCGAATCACTCTGATAGCCACTCGCATACCGTTAACTGAATGTATACAGGCTAATGCAGCTCTTACATCCTCCACCATTCTATGCGAGCATTTCAGAAGACCGATGCCAGAATCGTAGCATACCAGCCATAACCTGCTCCTGCTCGCGCCCGTATCACCGTAGAGCGAATAAAAGGAATCCCATATAGCGTTCTGTAGCCTGTGCTTCTCCACCTCTCCCTCGCTTATCATCTCGAACAGTATATAACGCCTCTTCTCGCGCATCATCATAACCGCTCCACTTCTCTGCCCTTCTTCCATCGTCTCGTCAGTATACCAGCGGGGATCTCACTCAAAGCTCGTATTGCTTCTTCTCGTTCCATACCATACAGTGCTGCAATGGCAATCATCTCCCTGGGCGCCCTCAGGTCATAAATCGAACGGGCATCGGTGGCTAACAGCGGCATCACGCCGTATTTCCTCATGAGTTCCAGGTTCTCATGCATCTGTCTCAGGATATGTGCCCGCTCGCCTCGCCTGCTACCTATTATTGCACTCAGATTGAACTCGATAGCAATACCATTCCTGGCTGCCAGTTCCAGCATCTGGGGCTTCAGCTCGCCCCGCCAGTCCTCACCGCACGGATTCGTCAGTACATCCACCCGATAGTCCTTAACCGCAGCCATATTCAGTTTCTTATCGCCGCCGCGAACCGCCAGCAGCGGCACCTTAGACCAGTAACGGCGTAGCTTGCGTTTCAATTCCGATACGGAGTTTGTTCTTATCTCAACGCCCCGGTAGATGCCCGATTCACGAGCCGGCTCTGCGTGCTCGCTGCATATACCGATGCCCTTATATCCGAATCTATTTGCAGCACGGAGCATCTCTTCTGCCGGTATTTCGGGATCCAGATGAACGGTAAGCATGAAGAAATCTGGCATCTGTTAATAATACACGTAATATTTATTTCTTTAAATTCTGCCGATGGTTTTTGGCTTAAAGCTTTTTTTGAACCTGAGATGAGATAAAAAACATGGGTATAACGAGGAAGATATGGGTACGTTATCATAAGAGAGGGGAGGTGAATGCGCGAATAGCGATTGTTGGCGCTTCAGGACTGCGATCAGTGGGTAAGATAGTGATAGAAGAGCTCGTACAGCGCTTGAAACCGCAGTTATTGCTCGAACTGTACTCTTATGGTCTGCCAGGAATATATTATGGACCATCTTACCTCGCTTCACCCTCGGGTGCCGGCGTTATAATAGACCGGGGCGGTATGGTGAAACTACCGGGTGTGAAGTTCTATGTGTTAAACACAAAAAATAGTGAGCGCGTCATCATTGTGGATGGCTATCAAGCTTACAGTTCCATAAATCAATACATGATTGCTGATAAGGTAACGGATTTATTGGTGCAGCAGGGTGTAAAAAGGCTGTTCTCACTCGGTGCGCAGGTAATAGAGAACGGATTGCGGTGCTGTGCAACGGACTTGAAGCTGCTGGACGAGATGAGGGGCTATGGCATCAATAAAACGAGAGTGGACCGATTTATAGGCTTCTCCGGGCTCGTAGCTGCAATAGGGCAGAGGAAAGGCATGGAAAGCATATGCTTATTCGCACCCACGGACTCCAACACGGCTGATCCTGAGTATCCAGATTACAGAGCGGCGACGGAATTGCTGACCAAATTGGGTGAGATACTGAAACTGGAAGTGGACACTTCGATATTAGAGGCGAGGAGCAGGGCTGAGAGCGAGCGTATAGCGGCGATGCTACGAGAGGAGGAGGAACGGAGTGCAAAAGAGAGGAGGGAACGAGAACGGGAAGAGTCACAGGGGTACATATAACGATATAAGATGGCGACAGCATATGAACTTGCATGCCGGGAAATAGCGGAACTGGTAGAGAAGAGGAATTTGAGAGAACCGGATAGCATAAACAGAGCGAAGAAGGAGATAAGTGCGAGATATAAGCTGCCTCACATACCTAAGAATACCGATGTGCTCAGGTTTGGCGGTACGGAACTGCGTGAGAACCTGAAGCGCAAGCGAATGAGGACCGTGTCGGGCGTTGCTCCGGTCGCAGTCATGACTTCTCCGTATCCATGCCCGCACGGGCGATGTATCATGTGCCCGGGTGGACCCGACTCTGCGTTTGTATCACCGCAGAGCTATGTTGGCAGAGAACCTGCAGCTATTCGTGCAGCTCAGTGTAACTATGATCCATACAGGCAGGTAATGGTAAGACTGCATCAGCTGGAGGAGATGGGTCATGATTTCGATAAAGTCGAGCTGATTCTGATGGGTGGCACACTGACTGCGAGACCACTGGACTATCAGCGATGGTTCGTACGGCGGTGTTTAGAAGCGATGGATGAGTTCGGCACCGCACACAGGCGTGATATCCGTAATACGGGCATCACATTTGAGACAAGACCGGACTATGCACGTACGAGCCAGATAGACCGTATGCTGGAGATGGGTGCCACGAAAGTGGAACTGGGCGTGCAGCATGTGAATGATGATATACTGAAGGAGATACGGCGCGGGCATTCGGTCAAAGATACGGTGGAAGCGAACCAGAGGCTGCGGGATTCTGGTTTGAAGGTCGGGTTCCATATCATGCTCGGTCTACCCGGCTCCTCGATAGAAGAGGACAAGCGAATGTTCGACAGGATATTCCGCGATCGCAGGTTCATGCCCGATTACCTGAAGATATATCCCACACTGGTGGTTCGTGGCACAGAGCTGTATGAGCGCTGGAGAAGAGGTGAATACAATCCGGTATGTGAAGAAGAGGCAGTTGAGATCATCGCATATGCGAAGCGGATAATACCGAAATGGGTACGGATACAGCGGATACAGCGGGATATACCCGCGCAGTTCATAGTGGCGGGTGTGAAGAAGAGCAATTTGCGACAGATGGTGAAGGCACGACTGCACGAACTGGGCTATAAATGCAGATGCATAAGGTGTCGTGAAGCGGGCATGGCACACCTGCATGGTAAGGTCATAGATGAAGATAGCGTACAGTTGCTCGTGGAGCGATATGAAGCATGTGAGGGTATAGAATATTTCATCTCTTATGAAGATGTCAGGCATGATGTGTTGATAGCGCATCTGCGGCTACGGCTGCCAGGGTCAGCACGCAGGGCAGAGCTGGTTGATGCTGCTATTGTTCGTGATTTGCACGTGTATGGCGAGCTGGTGCCCTTAGGCGGGTTGAAAGAATGGAGCTGGCAGCACAGGGGCTATGGTACTCGATTATTGAATCGTGCAGAGGAGATTGCAGCAGATTACGGCTATAAGAAGGTGGCTGTGATGAGCGGCATAGGCGTACGTTCATATTATGCCAGACGCGGGTACAGACGTGAGGGACCTTATATGGTGAAGAGCATATAGTTATTTCCGGAAAATGTGCATGTCTGCCCGGGATTCTCAGCATCAAATTTGCAATTTACCGTATATTATCTGCCGCTATTCGCACGAGGTCATATATGTGCATTGATAATAAGTCTATATACGGAGAGAATATCCCGACCCATCTGAGTATAAAAGCCAGGAAGAACAGAACAGAGAATATCGCGGTTATTGATAACGGTATGAGCATAAATCCGGGCGCTTCTTTCACATCATTCAGAGCGTCAGCATCTTCAGGCTCCCTGAAGAATGCTATATGTATGATCGGGAAGAAATAAACCACATCCAGCAGTGACGCCGCCAGGAGCACGAACAGGAATAAGAGCATAACCGGCGAATACGCCTGATACGCCTCATATGAGCCGAGGCAGAGGTACCATTTGCTTATGAACCCGATAACAGGCGGAAGCCCGCACATGCCCAGTGCACCTATCGAGAATGCCAGCATGGTTACCGGCATCACTTTACCTATTCCCGCCATCTCACTTATGTTCCTCTTACCTGAAGCCACCATTATCGCACCCGCACAGAGGAACAGCGTGATCTTCATGAACCCGTGGAATGGTATGTGCATCATAGCACCGCTGACACCGTTATGCGTCAGCAGTGCGGCACCGAGTATTATGTACGAGAGCTGATTTATCGTGGAATACGCCAGTCGCCTCTTCAGGTTGTCCTGCGCTATTGCAAACAGGTTCGCAACAATCATGGTGAAGCCGGCGATGGATGCGAGTGCAAGACCGAGTCCGAGCGCACCCATCAGGTCCACACCATAGATGTAACAGACCACCCTGACGATGCCGAATACACCGGCTTTAACAACCGCCACGGCGTGTAGAAGCGCACTTACCGGTGTGGGCGCCACCATTGCAGTTGGGAGCCATGAATGGAAAGGCATCCATGCAGCCTTCATGAACCCAAGCAGGAAACAGAAGAATACCACTATCAGTATGAGCTTATGTGTCGGTGCGAGCGCCTTCAGTGCTGTTATACCACCACCTGTGAAGTCCGTCGTACCTGTGAGCACGTAAACCATTACAGTACCGAACAGCAAGAATACACCCGCAGTCATCAGATATGCAAGATACTTGCGTCCTGCACTCATCGCCTCCGCTGTCTGGTCATGTATCACCAGCGGGTACGTGGAGACCGTTAAAATCTCATAGAATATGTACATCGTCACGAGATTCCTTGATAATGCAACGCCTATCGCACCGAATATGGCGAAAGCGAAGCAGAAGTAATAGCGAGTCTGTGCATGCTCCTTTAATGACCGCATGTAACCTATGGAATAGAACGATACGAGTATCCATAACGAGGAAGAAGTGAGGGCGAATATGAGCCCGAAAGCATCCACCCTGAATCCTATCTTCAGATAGCCCGCCAGAGAATCAGGGAATATCGTCTGAAATAAAACACAGTCAATTGTGTTACCACCCAGAATCGTGTGTATCATCGAGAATATGAGCGAGAACATGGTGATACCGCCGGCAATCGTCCAGCACTCCCTTATGTTTGGGTGCTTACTGAATAGCAGAATCAGGGGTGCGACACTCGCAGGGCATAAAATCACCAGTAAGGGTATCAACGACTCTGTCATTATGGCATCACCCCCTCACACATACCTGATAGCGGTTCTATCAATGGTGCAGCAAAACCGGTCAGCCAGAAGATACCCACAATTATACATAACACACCGAAGATCAGTGCAGGTATCATCATGCTGCATGGTATTTCATCTGCACTTTCTGTACCTCCATCATGCTCCCCGCCCAGGAAGTATATCCGCTCGATCAGCCTGCCGAAATATACCAGTTCTAAGAGGCTGTTCAGCAGCAGCACGCCCGCAAATACATAATTGGACATCTCCAGTGTTGCAACCATAAGAAACAGCTTGGTTGCGAATCCTGTTGTCGGTGGCACGCCGATCATGGAAAGCCCGGCAATGGTGAAGACCGCACTTGCAACCGGCATTCGCTTACCCAGCCCGTTAAAATCCCTTATATCCCATATGCCCAGCCTGTATATGAAAGCGCCAGCAACGAGGAAGAGGCAGCCCTTCATTATCGTATGGTTCAATATGTGAGCAACAGCGCCGAAGAAGCCCCAGGTGGTCGTCGGTGCCAGACCCACACCCAGCATGATATAACCTATCTGCGAGATACTGGAATAAGCGAGCATGCGCTTGAAGTTATTCTGTGCGATGGCGAGTACCGAACCGGCAATTATACCCATCGCCGCTACCCAGCATATAGCCACATCCATACCCACGTAAGCACGGACAAAATCGAGCGTGAAGACAGAGAAAATCACTCTTATGAGCGCATAGACCGATATGTGCGACATGGTCGCCGCTATGAATGCACTCACTGCCGATGGCGCGTAAGTGTATGCATCGGGCTGCCACAGATGGAGAGGGAAGAGCGCCATCTTTATGCTCATGCCTATCACGAAGAAGACGAATGCAGCCTGGACAACCTTATTAGAGTAGAGAGGGGGCAAGATGAGCATGAGGTCATGCATATTTAATGAGCCTGCAACGGCGTAGAGGAAGCCCACACCGAGCAGATAGAAGCATGCGCCTATGGAACCCATTATGATATAATTGTAGCTCGCCTTCAGCGACCGCCCGCCTGCGGAGGCTATCAATGCGTATGCCGCAAGTGATGATATCTCGAGGAATACATAGAGATTGAACATGTCCCCGGTCACTATGATACCACATAGCCCGGTGATGAGCAGCTGGAAGAGCACGTAGAACGATACCGTCTTCTTTGCCGGTAATTCCTTCTCTATGCTCCGATATGTATATATGCCAATCAGGAAAGAAGCGGCGAAGAAGACCACCAGCACATACGCATTCAATACATCAACCACATATTCAATGCCCCATGGAGGCGCCCAGCCGCCAAGGCGATAACGTATCGCACCATACGTGAGCACATATCTCAGGACGAAGATAGAGAGAACCAGCTGGAACGCTATGGTCAGGATGGAGATGAGATAACTCAGTTTGCGATTGAACCATCCGGCGATCAATATGGTATACGCAGAGAGGAGCGATACAGCCACTAACAGCAACGGAAAATGCACGATCATTCCTGGTCTTCACCTTATTCTATTACAACATAACCTGTCCATGTGCGATTTAATATAAAAGCCTTTCGGTTTTTGCGAGCTTGTAGAATATTTATTA
>JAODGP010000030.1 GCA_025464345.1 Methanosarcinales archaeon
TCGCCTTTCGCTTCTTTTATGCCCCTGTTCCTGCTCTCTGACAGTCCTAAGTTCGCTTCGTTTAATATCACCTTCACCTCAACTTTATCTGCATCTTCCATTCCGCTTCTTATCCTGTCATACAGCTCTTCATTCCCATCCACAACCACTATTATCTCTAAATTAGTATAACTCTGCGAAAGAATGCTATTCAGCGCCTCTACAAGGTCTTCATACCTCTCGCTTCGGTACGTGCATAAAATGATTGATACTTTCATCTCATCGTGCTCCACCGCTTTTGGCGGTATGTAAAAATCATATACACGTTATAATAAATCCTCCTTACGAGCTCTTCATCCCAATCCTTCTATTATCTCTACAATCCTATCACTCGCCTCCCCGTCATCTTCACAGATTACGATTACCTCAGATACGCACTCAACCTTTTCTAACCTTATGGTCAAATGGGAAGTTTTCAACTATCCTGCCAGGTTCTGGAAGCATTTAAACAACGTGCGCGTTCATTTCATATACTCACGTAATACGACGGTGGCATAAGAGCCCTTTGGCAGGAAGAACCGCAATTTCACACGCTTACAGCCAGGATTAAGCTCATCCTGGGCTAATTCGCCGAATTTTACATGCACAGGCACTACCATTGGTCGTCTCGTGCCTCTGGAGCTCATTCCCGGTACTATGCTCCGGAAATCGGATAGTGAGATGCCTGCTTCGTCCAGCACCTCGTGCTCTATATCCCCCTCCTTACCCGTGCCAAGTTCGGTTGCGAAGCCAAATATCGGCGCGGTAACGAAAGCTCTACCATGCCGTATCAATCGGTTTATCGCATCCACCTTATCCTCAGTCACACGTTCTATCCTGCCCGGATCGGCAAAACCCGATTGATTGCGGTAGCAGACCACATCGCCAGCCATAGCCTCATTAAGTGGCATCTGCTTCGCCATACGCTTGCTCAGGACGATATTGAAGAGATAAGCCTGATATGCATGTATGAACAGTTTCTGCAGGTTCTGAGGCAATGCCCGTAAAGCCGCGACATAACTGGCTTCATCTGGATCTTTCACCTTTACCAGTTCGTTCAGCATCGCTCGCTCGTAGCGGAGCGGCATTCGTTTCAGGCATTCTTTGAAATCACCTTCACGACAGAGTTCCCTCGCTCGTCTCACAGCTTCGCTCTCGTCCGGCGATATGTATGCGAGATAGGTCATCACCGCAGCTTTTATATCACCCCGTACAAGATGCTCGCCCACGAGGTGCGTTACTGGACGGCTGGCTCCGAAGCGCTGAACGCCGAAGAAGTTGGGTACGCCACCATCCATCTCCTTTGATATAGAATCAATCCTGGTGAGTATCTCGTTCTCGCTCCCATTCAGACCACGAATAACGATCTCAAATTCATTACCATGCAGGTCGCCGAGCGATACAGGCTTATTTGCCCGCCCCAATATCCGCATTCTCACATCTGCGAGCCTCACACGCTTCAAATCCTCAGCGTTTATGCCACGGATACTGATCTTCTGTACGGTCACAGCGGATTTATCCTTGGTGCCCGCGAACCCTATCCGATTCCTGCTGATGCCCAATCGCCTCGATAGCTCCCTTATCACACTGTTTGTATCCCAGTTCTCCTTTTTGAGCTCGATAATCAGGAATTCACCCGTGTCCTTCTCTTCTCGACCGGTCACTTCACGAACGACGAAATCTGCTGGTATCTGCTTTATAATACCACCGATGCCTTCCGTACGTGTGGCGTAATACCAGATACCGAGCCGTCTATCCGGTTCGGGACTCGCTATAAGCTCGTGCATCCCGCAGGGCATTCTCCAGCATACCACGAACCGCTTTGGGCTCTGCACGCCCGCGTGTGTATTTCATCACCTGCCCGACGAGGAAATTCAGCGCTTCGCGCTTACCCGTGAGATAATCCGATATTGCACCTCTGTTCCCTTCATCGTTTAGCACCGCATCTATCGCATGTTGCACCTCTGTGGAACTGATACGTGCCAGTCTTCTGCGCTTTATTATCTCATCGGGCTTGCCCCCCCGGTCGAGCATCTCCCTTATCACCTCCGTTGCACCTCGCTCCGTGATCACTCCCTCTTTAAGGTATCGCAATATGTCTGCGAAGTCATCAGGTGAGAGTCTGCCAATCGCCTCACGCATTGTTATAGACCGGTAATTCAATTCGCCCTTCAGAACATCAGCAATCCATGTGGCACTCAGTTTAGGGTCGATTTTAGATGCAACCGCCTCGTAAAAGTCCGCTATGTACTTATCATATGTGAGTGCGGTAGCATGTTCCGGGGTTATTAAATATTGGGTTATGAACCGTTTCCTCTTCTCATCCGGTAGCTCCGGTAGCTCTTCTTTCAGTTCCGGCACGTATTTCGCCATATGAATGGGTACGAGATCAGGCTCAGGGAAATAGCGATAATCCTCTTCAAACTCTTTCGTGCGCATTGAGATGGTTATTCCACGCACTTCATCATAGTGCCGTGTCTCCTGCTGTACCGCCAGCCCCCGTCTTAGCAGGTTACGCTGTCTCGTGATCTCAAACGATAATGCCCGTTCCACACCCTTGTATGAGGATATGTTCTTGATCTCGGCTCGCTCACCTCCTGCAAGTGATATGTTGGCGTCAACACGCATCGCACCCTCAAGGTCTCCATTGAATACGCCCAGGTATTCCAGAATGCTCCTCAATTTGTTGAGGAATATCCTCGCTTCTTTCGGCGATCTGATGTCCGGCTCGGTCACTATCTCAACCAGAGGTATACCAGAGCGGTTATAATCAACGAGCGAATACTTAGCCGTGTCAATCGTGCCCTTATATACCAGTCTGCCCGGATCCTCCTCGATATGCACTCGTCTTATCCGTATCACACGGGCATCACCATCACTCTCTATTCGTACCATGCCGTTGAAAGCGATAGGGAAATCGTACTGCGTTATCTGGAACCCTCTTGGCAAATCGGGGTAGTAGTAGTTCTTACGATAGAATATTATCTCAGGCTGCACTTCACAGCCGAGAGCGAGTGCCACTTTTATACCGTACCTTATCGCCTGCACGTTCACTGCTGGCAGAGCGCCCGGTAAGCCCAGGCAAATCGGGCAGACATGCGTGTTCGGATCGGCATTATGATAGTCTGTGGGGCAGGAGCAGAAAAGTTTCGACCTCGTGAGAAGCTGTGCGTGACATTCCAGACCGATCTTCACCTCGCTTTTCATTTCATGTAGTATTATATTATATCCACGTTATAAGTATTGCATTTCTGGTGAGCATGCGGTAATGATGAGAGAAGAGATAAGAAGATACGCACTGGAGAACGCACTGAAATATGGCAAACCGCCGAGGATGGATGCGGTACTGAAGAGGATACTCGGTGAGCATCCGGAATTGCGGTCAGAAGCGAGGGAGGTTTCCAGGCTGGTTAGAGAAGAGATAAAAGCGATAGAGACGATGAGCGCAGAAGAGTGGGCGGCAGAACTGGGGCGTATGGCACCTGAGGCGATGGAAGAGAAGAGCAGAGAGGAGCATGAAGCGGAGCTGAAACTGCCCGAACTGCCGATGCACAACGGCATTGAGCGTGTAATCATGCGATTCGCACCCAATCCTAACGGTGCTGCGACACTTGGCAGTGCTCGAGGTATAATTGTAAATTCGGAGTATGCGCGGATGTATGGCGGTAAATTCATTCTGAGGTTCGATGACACAGACCCCGTATTGAAACGACCCATGCTCGAAGCTTATGACTGGTATCTTGAGGATTGCGCGTGGCTGGATGCCGAGCCAGATGAGGTGGTAGTGGCATCGGAACGTATGGATTTGTATTACGAATATGCGGAGGCGCTGATAAAAAGGGGTTCGGCTTATGTCTGCTTCTGCTCCCGCCGATGTTTTCAAAACGTATAAAGAACAAAAAATACCATGCCCGCACAGGGATGCAGAACCTGAGGTGAATATGGAGTACTGGGATAAGATGCTCGGTGGCGCTTATGAAGAGAAGGAAGCGGTATTGCGGATAAAGACAGATATGAGCAATGATGACCCGGCATTAAGGGATTGGGTCGCTTTCAGGATATTGAAGCGAGAGCATCCCCGTGTTGGTGCACGATACATCGTTTGGCCCACACTTGACTTCGAGTCCGCAATAGAGGACCACATGCTCGGTATAACGCATATATTGCGTGGTAAGGACCTGATGAAGTCGGAGAAGCGGCAGCGGTTCATCTATGACTACTTCGGCTGGCGATACCCGGTAACAGCGCTATGGGGCAAGATAAAGGTGCTTGAATTCGGTAAGTTCAGCACATCGGAGCTCAGACGTGGCATAGAACGCGGTGAGTATGACGGCTGGGACGATCCGAGACTGCCAACCGTACGTGCACTCCGCAGGAGAGGATTCCAGCCTGAAGCGATTCGCAGGTTCTTTATCGCTATGGGCATCTCACAGAACGATATATCTGTGAGTATGAAGAACCTGTATGCGGAGAACAGGAAACTTGTGGACCCCCATGCCATGCGTTACTTCTTTGTACGGAGACCCGTGCTGATGGAGCTGAGGAATGGCGATTCTTTTACCGCTATGGCATTGAAGCACCCGTCAGGAACGGATTATCGCGAGATAAGAACCGGTAACAGGGTTTATATTTCCGGTGACGATTATGCGAGGCTGCGTGAAGGGCAGCGTATACGGCTGAAATACCTCTGCACCGTGGTGGTAGAATCCAGAAAACCACTGGTTGCTGATATAAAAGAAGAAAAGAAAGAGGATTTTATCATCCACTGGGCGCCTGATAATGGTATAAGGGTGAGGGTGAAGAAGCCGGATGGTATGGATGATGAAGGTATAGGCGAGCCGCTGATCGCATCAGAGCGTGGTAAAGTCGTGCAGTTCGAGCGTTATGGGTTCGTCAGGATAGACTCGGTATATCGCGATCTCGTAATCGCTTATTTCACACACTGACTTTTTATTACACAAATGTGGCGAGTTACAATGAGCACAGGATCACAGAACCTCGCACACGGTTAGATCTTACAAACTAATGCTTTTATGTGACCTCACTATTTTATACAGAGGTAATGCGCGTTCAGAACTTCATGGTTTCGAAAGTACTGTGTAAGCTGGGATGGGCTCTTATTGGATGGGCTCCACTCACCCATGAAAAAAAGGAGACCAGGCAAATTGTGAATAGACCTGTTAGCTGTGGAGATGGAAGCGATAGAAGTTAAATGCCTGTGCAAGAGTTTTGATGGTCTTAAAGCCGTTGATTGCATCTCATTCAGTGTGCACCGTGGTGAAATCTTCGGCTTCCTCGGTCCGAACGGGGCAGGTAAGACGACCACTGTGAGAATGCTCACCGGTGTGATAAAGCCTGATTATGGCTGTGCAATGGTGATGGGGCATGATATCGTGAGAGAAACGCAGAAAGTGAAGAGCATGCTGGGTGTTGTGCCCGAAACTGCGAATGCATATCCTGACCTGACGGCGTGGCAGAATATGATGCTCATCGCTTCCCTTTATGGCATACCACGACGGACTGGCGAGCACCGGGCAGCCGCTCTACTGAAGGAATTCGGGATTTATGAACGCCGCTTGAGCAAGGTAAAGAGCTTCTCGAAGGGTATGAAGCAGCGGCTTATGCTCTGCATGGCACTGGTAAGCGACCCCGAAGTTCTGTTCCTTGATGAGCCCACGAGCGGGCTGGATGTCCAGAGTGCGAGGATGATCAGGCGCAAGATAGAGGGTCTCCAGGATGAGGGAAAGACCATATTCCTCACCTCGCACAACATGCAAGAGGTGAGCGAGCTATGTAATCGCGTGGGGATAATAAACAGGGGGAGAATGGTCACCGTGGATAGCCCTGAGCATTTGCGAACCAGAATAGGCGGCACA
>JAODGP010000031.1:0-9215 GCA_025464345.1 Methanosarcinales archaeon
CTTTGATAATGTGGTAATCCATCACTGGCGAATGTCGGTATCCGCCCATTCTTCAACATTTGTGGGGAAGACTACCCGATTCCAACCCGCACATCGAACCTTTACAGACCGCACACAGCATTATTCTTCCTCGGCTTCTAAGCCCATATCCCCCTTCTCCCGGCTCGTGATCGCTCTTGCATATCCTGAGATCTTGACACCCATAAGTGAGAGTATAATCGCTCCGAGTAAAGATAAGAACAAAGTCTGATATGCCATTGGATAATTACCCCCATTTAACAATAATATGCTCTCGCTCCCACCCCAGACTAAAATTCCGGAGGCAATAACAGAGAAGAGTATCGCCCAGTGCGTCACTATTCGCTCACCTTCTATGAGCATGTACATTATCTTACCGCAGAGATGCACGAGTATCGCACCTATGTACCACCATATAGCGCACCTGACGAATACCACGCCGGGCAATAAAAACCCACCTATCTCTGGTGGCATTTTTGTATAAAAATCCCAGCTCCCCACCATGCCCTGGAACGTACCTACAAGCGCGAAGATAAACGAAGCAATATAGGTGACAATCGACATTCTGCCACTGTACAGTGACTGCTTTATCAGCTCCAGTAAGTCCTTCAACATGCTCTCGCGACCAAGACCTTTCAGCAGTGTATATATCCCAACAGCCGCAAGGATCAGCCCTATCGCCTTATCCGATAGTTCGAATATCAGAGACAATGCCAGGAGGAAGAGAATCAGCCCTATGGGCGGCAGGAACGTGTGAGAGAACTTCGGATCCTCTATCAGCTTCTTCATCATATAAAAGGTACTCTCCAATGGCTCACTCTGTCTCACAACCACCCGCCGTACAGAATCTATCTTCACCCGCGATTGTACTATTGGTAGGATGACTTCATCCTCCGCACCGTCGCTCACCAGTATTACAGAATCCGCATTCGTGCTCTCAAGTACTTCATCCAGTTCCTCACCTATTTTCAGATCCGCATCCACTCCAAGGTTCTTATCGCCCGCGATCAATGCAATCTCCACTGCCTCTTCATTCCGTGATTTCAAATCGTCATATATCTTTACAGCCTCAAATATCGCATTGATATCAGAATCTTCGGAATCTTCAAGCCCGAGTCTTGTAACCGCCTCTATACTTCGCTCTCTACCAAGTATCGGCGTTTCCAAACCCGTCTTCTCTCCTATATCATCGTCCCTATCCACACAAATAACGAGTGTGCGCACTAACCACCCTCCTTTGATCTAAAAAGTATTCATTGCATTTAAAGTTTCCTGTACACGCACATATGCAGGACGATTCAGGAGCTATCTTCCTATCACAGGAAATTCTTTTGATAGTTTACGGTGCGTGAACCGTCTTGCGTCTGCACCCACATAAGGTGCCACCACGTGCCCGTTGCCGAGCAGCATGTACTTGTATATGACCAGTCCTTCCAGCCCCACGGGTCCACGAGCGTGTACCTTGTACGTGCTTATACCCACCTCCGCACCCTTACCGTACCTGTAACCGTCACTGAACCGTGTAGAAGCATTGAGCATCACCGAAGAAGAATCTACGAATCGCAGGAATTTCCGCGCTGTCTCTTCATTTGATGTCACTATCGCATCTGTATGTCCTGACCCATAGCGGTTTATATGCTCGATCGCATCATCAACACCCGAGACCACCCTGATTGAAATTATCAAATCGTTGTATTCCGTACGCCAGTCTTCCTCAGTAGCGGGCTTCAGGTCGTCAGCAGCGAGGATTTGCATGGTTATCGGGCAGCCGCGTATCTCCACACCCGCTTCCCTGTACTTAGCTGCTATTCGTGGGAGGAACGCATCTGCAATAGCAGTATCAACGAGCAGTGTCTCCATCGCGTTACATACCGCAGGATACTGCACCTTCGCATCATAGCATATATCCTCTGCCATATCTAAGTCCGCATCTCGATCAACATACACATGACATATGCCTTCAGAATGCCCCAGCACCATGATTGATGTGTTATCCTGTATGTATCTCACGAATTGCCCGCTACCTCGCGGCACCAGGAGGTCTATGTATTCGCTCAGTCTCAGCATCTCCTTCACATCCTCTCGCGTCTCCAGTAGCTGTATCCAGCCAGCGGGTATCTCGTCGCCCTTCGCTGCCGCTTCCTCCACCAGATGGAATAGTGCGGCATTTGAGTGCCGGGCTTCTGTGCCTCCTTTCAATAATACCGCATTACCGGTCTTCAGACATAGTGAGGAGATCTGAACCAGTACATCGGGTCGTGACTCGAATATTGCACCAATTACACCTATGGGGCATGAGACCTGAAATAGCTCAAGACCATCGTCAAGCTCGATCGCTGATAATGTCCTGCCCACCGGGTCTTCCAGTTTCGCAACTTCTCTAACACTGTTTATCATCTCCTCTATCTTGTCGTCGTTGAGTTTCAACCGGTCGAGTAACGGTTTTGATAGTCTATGCTCTTTCACTGCCTGCTCGGCTTCCTTAACATCCTCCGCATTCGCTTCCAATATCTGCTCACGCCTCGCATCAATCAATTCTGCGATTCTGAGCAGTGCTCTATCCTTTGCTTCCGTGCTCACATTCGCCAGTTTAACAGAGGCTATTCTCGCACGCCTCGCCTTCTCCACTATTTTATCCCGTACCGTGACATCCATAACTCCTCCACTCCCGCACATATATAGCTCATGCTATATTTTAAGCTTTTTATGAGTCTTACATCCGATATCAGTATCGAGAAACCAGTTTTTAATCGTCAAGATAGAAATTTCGTGAATGAGCTTACGCATTCGTACCGAATCAAGAACTCCCTTCTGCTTTGCCAAATATCTTCTCTAACGGCTGGTGACCATACATCCGCACCTTCACGTTTATCTGTGTTATATCAGTTGATATTTCGTTACCACGTACGTACTTACGCCGTCTCTTACCACGCTCCCTGGGTCTGTAACCCGGTGGGGATGCTATAAGAATCCGTTTCCTCCCGGTGCCGGGTACATCCGCACGCATTGGCACACCATCACGATCTGACCCGCCACGTATCTCCAGCATATAACCGCTCAGCCCTATGATATCACCATCCACGACCTCGCCTATCTTCTTACCCACGAATAAAGCTCTCACCTCTGCATCCTTTCCTTCCAGCTTGTAACTCTTACCACTCTTATCACTGATCACGACCTGCATCTTCACACCTCCGCCTCAGTTCATGCAATTCCTCCAGTAACGCCTCCGCCTCAGGTTCAAGTAAACCCCGCAGGTTCGCTTCATCCTCCTCTTTTATATCCACATATAAAATACTATTCTCTTTTATATGCCGTCCGAAGACGGGCTTCTTCATCGATATCGCTACCTGCATACCCGCCTCTGCACCCGGTATGCTCTCGCCACTGCTCTGTATCTCATTTATACTGCCGAGTCTACGACCATCCGCAGTTATCAGCTCCACACCGGTCTTTATCTTACCGCATAGCACCTCAATCCCGAATATAGCGGGCTTGCTCTGCCTGAACACGCATCCGGGCAGTATCCGCAACTTAGCAGGTGCTGGTAGCTTCTCCAGCCTCTCACGCCTCTCACGTTCCTTCTCCGATTTTATCCAGTTCTCATAATCCTCTATCACCCTGTAAATGACATTACCCACGAAGATCGGTATATCATTCTGCGTGGCTAACTCCTTCGCATCCGGGCGGACATCAACATTGAAGCCCAGAATGACCCGCAGATAGCGATCTCTGACCGTAGTGGCATCCACGACGTCACGCTTTGAGATATTGCCCACTTCCGCCTTCTTTATACGCTCCTGATTCGCATTCCGCAATTCAAGTGCAAGCGCTTCCAGCGAGCCCATCGTGTCTGCTTTTATAATTATGCCCTCTGCCACAGTGCTCAGCTTCATCTCCTCTATCTCCGTCTTCATCTCCTCTATAACACGATGTAAATCCTCATCGGGTAGAACCGCACGTACACGAGCACCGGGCAGGGCAGCCTCTATACCGGGTGCCACTATCTTCACACCCGCTGCGGCACATACGGTCTTCACTCGCCTGAATCTGTGCTCCACTCTTATCTCCTGAAGCGCTCGCGGCTTCAGCAAAGCCCGCACCTTCGTCACTATCGGCTCGCCCATCGCACTGCCCACCACTATCGTATCGCCTGTACTCAGTGTGCCATCATAGAGTATGAGGTCGAGCGTGGTACCGAGCCCCTTCTCCTCCTTCTTCTCCAGTATCGTGCCCACACCCGGACCCGCGAGGTGCAATCGTAGACTGCGTTCAAAATACTTCTGCGCCAGTCCTATAAGGACGAGCAGCAGATCTGCCACTCCTTCGCCCGTCTTCGCACTCACAGGCACTATACTCACCGTCCTCGAGAAGTCGCTGATGCGGTCATACCGGTCCGCGGAGAAGCCTTTATCGTATAAATCCCCCACTATCTCGTATATCCTCGTATCCAGCTCACGTGTTGCGAACTCAGGCTGTGTCCTGTAATTCAGTATGAAAGGTTTACGAGATGACTGCCAGCCCTTTATCCGGTCTATCTTATTCAGAGCAACCACAAAAGGCGTCTTCAATAACCTTAAAATGCTCAGTGATTCATAAGTCTGAGGTTGAAAACCTTCCATAACATCCACCACGAGCACCGCAATGTCCGCCAGAGCACTACCTCGCTTACGCAGAGAAGCAAATGCGTAATGCCCCGGTGTGTCGATGAATAACAAGCCGGGAACCACAATCCCGGTCCAATCTCGCTTCAAAGGTCCACAAATCTTCTTTATTACCTCTATCGGTATCTCCGTAGCGCCTATATGCTGTGTTACACCGCCCGCTTCCTTCGCCGCCACTGCCGTACCCCTGATATTGTCCAGTAATGTGGTCTTCCCATGGTCTATGTGTCCCAGTACAGAGAGAATAGGAGTCCTTATCGGTCCTTTCATGTGTGCACCCTCGCATCTCTTGCTATTTAACCTTTGATTCTTGCCTATATAAAGCTTTTTCTTTCAAATTTTTCTCCTGCGCCAGAAAGGTTGATGATAACCGTCCCTGGCGCTGCTGTCTCTCTCCTCCTTATCAAACTCCATCAGCAATTCCTTCTGCCTCTTGCTCAGCTTCTTCGGTATCACCACGTTCACCCGTGCAAATAGGCTGCCACGCCCATGCCCTTTTAAATCAGGCATGCCAAGATTTCTGAATCGGAATGCCGTACCAGACTGTGTACCTGGTGGTATCCTGAGCTTCACCTTATCGCCATATATGGTCGGCACCTCCACTTCGGCGCCCAGAACCACCTGAGCAAACCGCACCGGGACATCACAGTACAGGTCTCTACCATCTCGTCTGAATATTTCATGCTCTCTTACACGTATAATCAGGTATAAATCGCCGGGAGGACCGCCCCATTCCCCCGCTTCTCCTTCACCCGGTATTCGCAATCTGCTACCGGTATCTACCCCGGGTGGTATTCGCACAGACAGGCGCCTGTTTACCCTTATCCTGCCTCTTCCATTGCAGGCACTGCATGGCTCCTCAACCACTTTACCTCTGCCCCCGCATCGCGAGCAGGTAGTGATGGATACGAACTGTGCAAACCCCCGCCTCTGTACATGCTTTACCTGCCCGGTGCCTCCGCATGCTGGACAGGTCTTTAAACCACTGCCTGAAGCACCGGTACCTTTACAGTCAGGACAGATCTCCTCCTTTCTTACTTCTATCTCCTTCTCGATGCCCTTTGCCGCATCTTCGAGCTCTATCTCCAGGTCATATACTATATCCCTGCCCCTCTCCGGATACCTCTCCTCCGCTACACGAAATAAATCACCAAATATACCACGACCCCCTCCGCCGAAACCGAAGAAGTCTTTAAAGAAGTCGCCGAAGATATCCTCTATATCACTGTACCGTGTGAACTTGGACCAGTCGAACCCACCGGGACCGAAATCAACGCCCGCGTGCCCGAATCTGTCGTAGTTCGCACGCTTATCCGGGTCAGAGAGTACTTCATACGCCTCTGATATCTCCTTAAATCTCTCTTCCGCATCTTTATCGCTCTTATTCAGGTCTGGATGGTACTTCTTCGCCAATCGGCGATACGCGCGCTTTATCTCCTCCTGCGATGCGTTCCTATCAACCCCTAAGATCTCATAATAGTCCTTCTTCTCTGTCAATCCTCAGCCCTCCGGTCCCTCCTCTTTTCTATTTTTAATTTATTCAATGTAAAATTTTGCTATTCTTCATCGTTCTTATATTCACTCCAGTGGAAATGTGCGTGCCCGTGCTCCTCTGTACCATACCTTTTATATATAACATCGAAGTATCATTCATACATTCACTGAAGATGTGAACAGCGAAATGGCATTTAAGGTCCGGGTGGAAGTAATGGACGGGAACGGAGTGAAGACCTCTATGGAGCGTGAGGGTGATTTGATGAGTGAGGGGTTCAAATCTGCCACAATAAAGAGTATATTGCGGTTCCTGGAGGAACATATACCCTCTCCTTCCGTTGATCCTTATGATACCGATGGCGAAGACCTTACAATAAAGGGCAGACTGGAGTCATTTCTGCGTTACGATAGCAAGGCGCCCAGGGGTTGGTTCACCTCTTCAGAATTGAAGCGAATATATGAAGAGGTATATGGTGTGAGTATTCGCCTGAGTACATTATCAACCTATCTTGCGAGCATGCATTCTGAAGGCATATTGATCAGAAAAGGTAGCAGGGCGCAGCGTAAATACAAGGTGGTGGCTCCAAGGCGGGTGGAAAGAGAACCTGAAGATAGCATGGAAATGATAGAGTGCGTACCACTCCGTGAGATCGTTCATTAATTTTCATCACACCGTTACTTCTGAAACGCGGCTTTATCAGTTTGCCTGGCTATAATCGGGGACACACAAGATCACCCCGGCAGGGTTAAGGATACAAATGCCTTTAATTTTTATCCTCCAGGCTCTTTCATGAACTTAAAAATGAGCGAAGAGATGATACTGCATCCGAGACCGAGCGCGATAGTGGCGGCACTGTATACACTGAGAGACCTTGATGTGGATGTGGCGATTATGCACGGTCCTTCTGGCTGCAGTTTCAAGCATAGCCGGCTGCTTGAAGAGGATGGTGTACATGTCCTGACCACGGCGATGAACGAGAGCAACTTCGTATTCGGTGGTCATGACTCGCTTGTGCGGGTACTGCGTAAGGCGGAAGAGATGTTTCAGCCGAAGTTGATGGGTGTCGTCGGTACATGCTCGAGCATGATCATTGGTGAAGACCTGACCAGAGCGATAGAGGATAGCGGTGTCAAATGCAAGGCGATAGCGGTAAACGTGCATGCAGGTTATCGTGACAACACCACAGGGGTCATACTCACGCTCGAATCCGCATACAAAGCCGGTATAATCACCAGCGAGGAATTCGAGCGGCAGAAAAGGATGCTTGAAGCGGCGACGAGGATAGAGAAGGATGTGGGTGCTGCCAGCAGGAGTTATATACCACCCTCTAAGGGTGATTCCAGGATAGACGTTGCGAAACGGCTGATTGAGCTCATCAATATGGATAAGAGAGGCGTATGTGTATTGAATGCCAAGAAAGAGACCGCATTCATGTTCGCAGATATACTCAGAGCAGTGAATCGTATCACAGCGCCTTCACAGATCGTTAACATCGCTAACCTCGATCCAGAGATTGGATTGAAGCGTATAAGAGGCTATTCAACCCGGATTATAGACGAATTAGCAGCCGAAGGCATCAAGATCGACCATATGATTGGTGGTCTGGACGAGTATCCCGTTGCAGGCGAGAAAGCAGCAGCATTGATACAATCCAGATATCCCGATGCTGATTTCGTTATCCTGCTGGGTGTACCACATGCGGTGCCTCTTGCCAGATACGGTATAAGCGCAGAGATATTCTCCGTTACTAACGGACCGAGAACCGTGCAGCCACTGAAATGGCTCGGACATGACCATGTCGTACTCGAGATAGACCTGCATCCGAAGACGATGGGCGCTACCGGGATTATACCATCTGATTTCGGCGATGCCATATTGAAACTGAGTTCCTACCTGTTTAGCTAACCACAGGATTACTCTACTCCAGTTCGTGCAATTGTGGGGCTCTGCCCCACGACCCGCAATGTAAGGGCTTAATCAAAATTCCAATGACCAGATTTGATGCTTGGAATTTTCAGCATCAAATACTGTATCTTCAGGGTCGCCAGAAATAACCGGTACCACTACGATTTTCAATCTTCTCTCAACTTCTCCTTACAGTACGGGCAGAACTTCCACGAGGAAGAGACTGAAGATTCACAACTCGGACATTTCTTTATCCCGATATCCGCACCACAGTAAGGGCATATCTTCCAGTTACGGTCTACATCACTGGTACAGACCGGGCATTTATAGATACTGCCCATCTGATTCGTTATACCTGCACGTGCCAGGTAATCCTTGACTCGCTCGTCATCATCACCTCTTGAGACCGTTTTTATCACCGCTCCTTTGATGCTCAATGCGGGATATGCCCTTATATATGCTTCACGCAATTGCTTGATCGTAGGACGCATATAAGCGCCCTCATAGGGTAGCCTGTGCCCGAGCATCTCCTCCACATAATCCGAAGGCACACCCTGGTCGCGGAGTATTGTGGAGAAAGAAGCGCGTAGAGCATGTATCCCCGCGGTATTTATCGTTCTCCCCTTCTCATCCTCGCTTATCAGCCCTGCTTTTAATGCCACTGCCTGCATAGCCCTGTTTATACCGCTCTCATATGCTCTCACACGTTCCTTCCTCCGGCGATTGGATTCTGAGATGAACAGTGGCGATTCGGGCGTGAGCTTCTCAGGAGCGAGATATCTCGAACCTTTTCGCCTCAGTTTGAGATAGCAACTCAGAGTATCAACCGCATCTTCGCCCAGGAACGTATAGTACTCTATTCCCTCTTTCTCTCTTATGAGATGTAGAGTGAGGGGCACCTCACCCTTCTCCAAGCCCTCGGCTACATCACCGTAATTCAGCGATATGAGCTCCTTCATGCCCAGCCCGCCCTGAAATGCGCACAGAATTATTGCTCTATCACGTAATCGCTCGCAGACGTCTATCATTCGCTTCACATCCTGAGCCGAGAGGAATCTTCTGAAATTCTCTTTCACTTTCCTCGGCGTTGGCAGGTGCAAATTGCCGATAGGGATGTCATTCTCCTTGTAGAA
>JAODGP010000031.1:9289-9569 GCA_025464345.1 Methanosarcinales archaeon
GGTGCCAGTCCCTTTTCGCCTCTTCGCCTGCCACCCTTATCCGGTATCACATAATCTGTTCTGAGCCAGTCGTAGAACTCTTTCAACTTATGCTCGATCTTCTTCACTCCCACTCGCTTCGCTTCCTCTATCAGTTCCGGTGGGCTCTTGCGTCTCCACTGGCAGTATAATTTTATCAGTCGTGGTCGGTTCCGTCTCGTCAACTCGCCCCTGCCAACGAGAGTGAGCTTCACCTCTTTTATCTCGCTAAATGCTTCTTCGGCTTCTTCCAGCCCTATAT
>JAODGP010000032.1:0-1159 GCA_025464345.1 Methanosarcinales archaeon
CTCGGAGATGCCACTTCTCTTCGCTATGACGACATGAGTTTCGATGCTGTTATAGGCTATGGTGCATTGCATCACGTTGAGCCGTTGAAGCGGGCTGAGTTCGTGGAGGAGGCATACCGTGTGGCGAGAGCGATGGTAATCATTGCGGAACTGAACACAGAGGGTTTCATGCGGATACATGGCAGTACCGGTGAGTTCATACCGGTTGACCTCAAATGGCTGGAGCGGAAGCTGCGTTCTTACGGCGGACTGCTGGATAAATATACCGGTACTGCGATGAATGTCTATGTATTGCATAAATAATGCCGCTCATAATTGGATCAGTAATAATAAATACCGGCATCACAATTACCTATATTGATAATTATGGGACATGTATCGGTAACCGAAGTAGAAGGGAGGAAAGTTCCATGGGATGCCTCACAGCTGCGAAAGATACAGGAGCATCCCTGTTTCAGTGAGAGCGCCTGTCATCTCTTCGGCAGGATGCATCTGCCGGTAGCACCGAGATGCAACATCCAGTGTAACTACTGTATTCGAAAGTACGATTGCGTGAATGAATCACGTCCGGGCGTTACGAGTAAGGTTTTGACACCTGAGGATGCGCTGGAACGCGTGAGGGAAGTGCTGGAGAAGGTACATTACATAAAAGTGGTTGCAGTTGCGGGTCCGGGTGAGCCATTATACAACGAAGAGACTTTTGAGACTTTCCGGCTGGTTAAGGCTGAGTTCCCGCACCTGATGCGATGCCTGAGCACCAATGGACTGCTATTACCTGAGCGGATAGATGATATAGCGGAGCTGGGAATCGGGACGATAACAGTAACATTGAATGCCGTTGACCCTGCTATTGGTAAGCTCATATATTCGTTCGTCAATTATCATGGTAAGATACATAGAGGTGAGGAGGCGGCGGAGATATTGCTCCGTAACCAGTTAGAAGGCATAAAAGAGGCATTGAAGCGGAAGATACTGGTGAAGGTGAATACCGTTTATATACCGACGGTGAATGACACGCATATCGAGGAGATAGCCAGGACGATAAGTGAGCTGGGTGTTTATATGCAGAATATCATGCCGCTCATACCGCAATATAAGTTCGCGAATATCGAACCGCCGACACAGGAGGAGAAACAGGAGATGCAGGCACGCTGTCAGA
>JAODGP010000032.1:1233-3959 GCA_025464345.1 Methanosarcinales archaeon
GCAATAGGCAGACTGGGTAAGGACATTCAGGAGCAGTTCTACACCAGGGAAAAGCGAAGTGAATAGTTTGATAAATTGGTGATGAAGGGTAAACATACAAGAATAGCATGGTGTATAACAGGTTCCGGAGACCGGATAGAGGAATGTGTGAATTTCATGAAAGAGTTGAAGCACAGGTACGAGCTGGAGATAGATGTTTATCTCTCGCGAGAGGGTTTGACTGTCTTGAAGTTCTATCGGCTATTTGATACCGTGAAGGCAGAATTCGAGAAGGTAAGCACGGAGAGGGGACCAAATGCACCTTTCCTCGCCGGGCGTGTACAGCTCGGCAGGTACGACTTCGTACTTATCGCACCCGCTACGGCGAATACAGTTGCTAAAATCGCTCACGGGATCGCCGATACGCTCGTAACGAATGCCGCAGCACAGGCGATGAAGGCGTGTGTGCCAGTGTATATATTCCCGGTGGACCAGAAGGAGGGGGAAATAATTACCACGCTGCCCGATGGTCGCAAACTAAAATTGCGGATACGGAAAGCGGATGTTGAGAACGTGAATAAGCTGAGGAGGATGGAAGGTATCGCTGTTCTGAGCACGATTCATGAGGTAGAAATGCTCATTTATAGAGGAGGGAGAAAATAGAAGGGAGCTACGAACCAGGACACGAGGGTTGAGAAGACCTATGGGATTGAGAAAGGATAAGGGGATAATAGTGGCATTTGATATGGAGGATGCGGACTTTGCACTGGATTTAGCTGCGGAATTAAGTGGTGCAGAAGGCAATTTCGCAATCAAGGTGGGGCGTCCACTGGAGATGCATGCGGGTATAAGAATATTAGCCATGCTAAAAGATGCGAGCGGTTTGCCCGTTATATACGATGGAAAAATTGCGGATATACCGTACATAAGCGAGAGAATAGCGTCGAATGCGTATGATGCGGGCGCGGATGCGGTGATAGTGCACGGTTTTGTGGGTTCCGATGTAGTGAGAGCGGTGCAGCACCTGGGTAAGGGCGACGTGATCGCAGTGATAGAGATGACACATCCGGGCAGTGACGAGTTCATTCAGCCAGCGTCAGAACGAATAGCAGCGATGGTGCACCGCCTGGGTGTGGATGGCGTGGTTCTACCAGCGACCAAGCTGGAACGTGTGAGGCATCTCGCACAAATCGTTAAGGGTGCGTATATCATTGCACCGGGAATAAAAGCACAGGGCGCCAGTCCGGGCGATGCAATCGCTAATGGTGCGGATTACGAGGTCGTAGGACGTGCGATATACAATGCGAGGGAGCCGAAGCGTGCAGCGGAGATGATATATAAGGGGATGATGGAAAGGTGTCTCTGAACGGCTACAGACACGAATTCATGCTGCATTTAGTGAGAAGAGGTGCGATAAGGTTCGGCTCGTTCAGATTGAAGAGTGGGCGCATATCGCCGTATTTTGTCAATATCGCAGATGCGATGCGAACAGGCATGGATGCACTTAAGGTCGCGGATGCTTACGTTGCGCGAATAAAGGAGCTTGACATAGAGTTTGATTATATCCACGGCGCTGCGTATAAGGGCATTCCACTCGCAGCACTCGTAGCTGCTAAACTCGCTGTGTCGGGCATGAATAAGCGCTGGGGTTACGACCGGAAGGAGGAGAAGCTGCATGGTGAGAGAGGGTCTATCACTGGCGAACTCCGGGATGGCGATACTGTATTGATTGTGGATGACGTCATCACCACAGGTGCAACGAAGGTGAACTCATGGCAGAAACTGGCGGCAATGCGTGAGATAAAGCCGGCAGGTATCCTGGTGGCGGTTGACCGTGAGGAGCTGGACGATGCCGATAAGAAGTTGCTTGAGGAGTATCACTTAGAATTGTATTCCATACTCAGGATAACCGAAATATTTGGTTTTCTACACAATCGAGAGATAGAAGGTGAGGTGTATGTGGATGATACACTGAATCGCGATTTTAAAGAGTACTTTAAACTTTATGGGGCAAAGAAACCTCAGATGGAGTTATGAGATCTGTAAGGATTTTGATGTAACCCGCATTTGTCCTTTATATGCCCATACTGTAAAGTAGCGACAATATGTATGCCAGCACACAGAACGCAAGGAAGACGAGTGCGAGTAATAGCCCGGCGTAAAAACCAACGCTCTCCACTTCCACTCCCGGGCAGTGCGCCTTTACTGACTCTACTGCCTGTGAGTCATAAGGGGGATTCAAACTCAGCATAAGCCTTATTGTCTCCGATGGGCATTTAATAAAACATTTCAGTGCGGCAATGAATTTTCTCCCCGCTCCCATCCACTATCATCCCTACATACGTATCTCATATTAATAAACATTTCGTTTTTTTGATATTGAGATGAAACTCCTTTGCCTTTTCTTCAACTGCTCCTGCAAATGCTTTTATCGCTTCTTTCTCTTTGAGCCCTGAGTCGGCTCGATGTATGTACATATCTCTTTTCCGCCAGCCCGTTGCGCCGCGCGCCGTAGCGCGGCGAAGAATCGGATTAATCGGCGAGATATTGATGATTACGCCATCTCAGGGCGATTTATATCGTGCGCGTATAAGATGCTGCGGCGGGATGAGGGATACCCTTGAGGATAACATATATGGTGACCATCAACGTGAAAAATAACGTATTGAACATAGGATTTCAAGCGCTATAAGCGGTTTTTTGCGGCAATGGGGCGTTAATAAAGGCGTAACAGGTAGCGATGGAGT
>JAODGP010000033.1 GCA_025464345.1 Methanosarcinales archaeon
ACTCGAAGGTGCGTGAGGCTTTTGAACACATAGTGAACAAGGTGCGTGAGTTCGTAGAGAAGCCGGCTTAACAGCCTCATCAGTAACCCTTACATAGCACGGTATACAGATTATTTATGTCTGCTGAACACATCAGGGAGTACGAAGAAGATAATGATAAGGTCTTCCTTATCAGAGGCTTTATTGAGGTACGTATCCCGCTGAAATACTATCACAAACTCGCGAAGCGATATTCCACCGAATACATAATCTCGTTTGCCGAGCCTCGAATGGTTGTCAACCATATAACGAAGCGACAGCTCGTATTTATAACACGCGAGTGCGGTATCCCTCTCTTGGGTCATCCCGCTTTTGGTATCATAGACCGCGGTACGAACCTCATACAGGTGAGACCCCTCACGGGTTGCAACCTGAACTGCATATTCTGCAGTGTTGATGAGGGTAGAATAAGCAGAACAAGAGCTACTGATTATATCGTTGAGCCAGGTTATCTCGCAGATAAGCTGAAAGAGGTGGCGAAGTTCAAGGGCGGTGGTGTTGAAGCGCACATAGACGGTCAGTGTGAGCCCTTGCTGTATCCCTATATGGAAGAGTTACTTGAGCGGATGAGCAGGATAAAGGAGATCGAGGTTATCTCGATGCAGACAAACGGTATTCTGCTGAACGAAGCCCGTATAGAGATGCTGGAGGAATACGTTACCCGTATAAACCTATCCATAAATGCAATTGATGAAGCCATAGCGAGCATGCTCGCCGGTGCCAGGTATCCAATCAGGAGAGTACTGGCAAATGCGAAGCGTGTCGTGGACAGTAATATGGACCTGCTGATAGCTCCGGTCTGGGTCCCCGGCTACAACGATAGAGAGATTGAGAAGATCATCCGGTTCGCACTTGAGATCGGTGCGGGTAAGCGATATCCGCCCGTAGGCATCCAGAAGTATATCCCGTATCGTCATGGCAGAAAGCTGAAGAAATCCTTAACGTTCCGGGAGTTCTACAATAAACTCGCCGAATGGGAGACCGAGTTCGGTGTGAAGCTCATCCTCCGCCCGGCTGATTTTGGTATGGAGAAACGGGCTCGCATACCATCACCTATCAGTAAAGGTGAGCGATTCAGGGCGCAATTAATCGCAGAAGGCAGAATGTTCGGTGAAAAGCTCGCCATTGTTCGCGATCGGGTCATCACGGTTCGTACAGATAGGAGGGTTGGTGAGTTCGCTAATTTTGAGATTGTGCGCACGCACGACGGTATTTTCCTCGCAGTGGAAGTTCAGTAGTTTCAAGCTTATCGCTGATAAGAAGCGACAGGTGTGATATCTTCCGCTTCGGCTATCTCTTCCGCACCGGGATGCACGAGATAGCCAAACATGACTTCTCCGCCTTCAGTGGCTTACCATCAAATAGTTAAACGGAGGTGAAGAAAATGCAAACGCGCACCAATCTCCTGGAGACCTTATTGCAATTGCTTGTAAAAACAGGTCTACACCTATCAAAGCTGTTGAGAAACTCTTGAGTAAAGGTGACCTTGTTCAGGCATCTGAGAAGTTATGGGGTGCTGCTGCGTTAGCGGTCAAGACGGTTGCTGCGAAGAGGGGTTTAAAGCTGGAGAAGCACGGAAGCCTATGGGATTTCGTGAATACACTTGTGAAAACAGGCGCAGATAAAGATATTGTCACATATTTTGGTGTCCATTCCCGGTGGATTAAGCTCGTCTTCCGGGCGTGGGAAGCACTCGTGCGTCCTCATTACAGGTGGTAGCAGACGCTTTCTTTGCAAATGCCAGCTTCATCAATCTCCTGAAGGGAATCGATGTGATCTCCCGTCTGCGCAAGGACGCTGTTGGCGGGATGACCATCCAGAATATTCCGGCAGCCCGCGAAAAAAGGAAGATTTGGAAGCTGGCAGAACTTCTGAAAGCCTTCAAACCCGAGTTCGTTACTGTCCACATCTACGGAAAAGAACTGATTTTATCGAATAAGAGTGCGATTACCGAGCCCAGCATTATCAGTGCCAGTACAGTACCTATAAGCATCCGCTTCCATTTATCCTCACGCTTCTTGCTCCTTATAGCCATATTATCACCCTTTACATTTCAGAAATCACACAGGTTCATCTTCTTCATCCATACGCTTACGGCTCTGCGCGCTCTCTCAGGACTGGCGAAATTCGCCTCTATATCTTCATCCGGTGCAATCCCTATAAAAGGGTCTAATGTTCCTTTCTCTGCATCCACCACCCATATCATCGTCTCGCCCACATCATACTCGCGGAAGAACGATATGAAAGGCGCGGGCGTCCTCTCCGTCGGCACCACTATCGCATCAATCGAAGCGGTTGTCATACGTGGTACGAACTTAATCGAAGACAGTACTGCGATACGCATGTGCCTCTCGCTGCCCTTAATTGCAAATAGTTCTATGTACCTGTACCCTGAGAGGAGTGAACTCTTCACATCCTGTATCTGATAGCCCGCTCTATTCATGAAATCAATAACCGCATCTTTCAGCTTAGTCACAGGGTTCTTTATCGCCGACCAGCGCAGAAACGCCTCTTCCAGCTCCGCACTCATATATCTGTGTGTGGGCAGGCAGTAGAATATCTCGCCCTGATAGTTTATCTTCGTCTGCATATCGGGAGAGAACAGCGAGATCTTATCATCACGTGTTGTTATGCTCCTGAAGATCAGTTCTTCCAGGTCGCCACCCAGGCACTTCTCCAGATACGCTCTATCATCCGCGCTGAGCGATTTCAGTACTCCCCCGATCAGCCATCTGAGTTCGCCCTCCGAGACCACCCTGTATTTAGCCGCATAATCGCCGAGCCTGATGAAAACAGGTAATAATATATCCTTCCTCGCATGCATCTTTATTTATAAAGAATGTTTCCATAAACTAATTATATGGCGATAGGTAAGAACACAGTGGGCAGAAAGATCCGGCTCTGTAAGGCGAGCAGGCAGAACAGGCGTGTACCTGCATGGATAATGGTAAAAACGAACAGGAAAGTGACGACACATCCGAAACGAAGACACTGGAGACGGACTAAACTGAAAGTCTGAGGTGATGATGTATGGAAGAGCAGGGTGAGTATATTTATACGATACCGCTACGGGACGTGAAGAAGGCGCCGAGGTGGAAGAGGAGCAATCGTGCGATAGCTCTGATAAGGGATTTCCTGCGGCGGCACACAAAAGCCAATTACGTCGTCATTGGTAATTCATTAAACGAGAAGATATGGTCACGGGGTGCCCAGAAGCCACCTTCTCGTGTGCGTGTGCGTGTGATGCGTGAGGACGAAGAGACGGTTAGAGCCGAGCTTGTGGAATGAACGAACTGCAAAGGACCTTCACTGTGGATGATAGTCCTTACATAGGCATCTTCGCAACCTCTACGGAATCCCTGCTGCTCCTGCCCGCACATGTGCCTGACCGGCAGGTGGTGGAGCTGGAGCATGCGCTGAAGGTCCGGGCTATAAAGACTTATATCGCTGAGATGCCAGTTGTTGGCTGTCTGGCAGCAGGGAACTCAAAGGGTTTCGTCGTATCACAATACGCACTGGAATCTGAGATAGAGCATATAAAGAACTCGGCATTTGAGTATGGGCTGGATTGCGAGGTATCTCGCCTGCCCGATAGCGAGAAGATAACGGCAGCGGGCAATGTTATACTCGCGAATGACGATGTCGCACTTGTACACCCCGGACTCACCGATGACGCGGTGGATGTGATAAGGGATACCCTGGCTGTTGAGGTCTACCGTGGCAGGATAGCAGGTTTAAAGACCGTTGGGATGGCTGCGGTGGTGACGAACCGCGGTGTGCTCGCGCATAAAAATGCCTCGCATTCTGAACTGGAATTCCTGGAGGAGATATTCCGGCTGCCAGTAGAGATAGGCAGTGTCAATTTCGGTATGCCTCTTATAGGCGCTGCATTGCTCGCAAACACCAGGGGCTATGCCGCAGGCGCCGGCACAACCGGTGTGGAACTGGGCAGGATAGAAGAAGCTCTTGGATTTTAAGGGAGCATTTCAAAACACAACCGGCAGCGTAAAGCAGACGGTGCATCCCTTGCCGGGCTCTGATTCTATCCATACCCTGCCGTTATGCACCTCGATTATTCGTTTCACGATGGCGAGTCCGGCACCCGTTCCCTTGCTACCGCTGTCCACCTTGTAAAACAGCTGGAAGACCTTATCATGCTGGCTCTTGTCTATTCCTATTCCATTATCACGCACATAAAACACCGTATCCTCGCCATCCATCCGGTAACCAATCTCTATCTTCGGGTGTGGATTGTCGCCCATGTAATTCATGCTGTTCTCAATCAGGTTCACCAGTACCTCAATTATCCTCATCCGGTCTACGTGAACGGTGGGGAATGCGTCAGCCACCGATACCCCAACCCCGCTCGATTTTAGCTTTGCTGAAGTCTCCTCTAAAGCTTCCTGAACGAGTTCGCCAAACGGCACGTCTTCCGATGGGTTCGCCACACGACCGATACGGGATAATTTCAGCGTTTCACTCAACAGGCGGTCCATCTTCGTAGTGCCTTTTTCTATATATTTAATGTCTTTCTCTACCCGCTCTATTTCACCATGTTCTATATCTTTTCTTAACATACCGGCAAAACCCTGGATGGTGACAAGCGGCGACCTCAGGTCGTGCGAGACCGTATAGATGAACCGCTCCATCTCCGCGTTCTTCGCTTCGAGTTCTCTGAGTATGTTTTCACGCTCCTCCTCCGCGCGCTTCCGCTCCGTTATATTCGTGCCAACACAAACAATCTCTTTCGATTTACCGTTTTCTCCCATTATCGGTGAAATAGAGAGTATCACCGGTATCTCTCTTCCGTCACGTGTTGAGAAAGTTGACTCAAAACGCATACTTCCGCCACCGTTTACCCACGTCTTCAACTTCTCTCTTGCATCCTCCTGATTCAGAATTTTATCAACGGGCTTGCCTATCACTTCTTCTTCACTATACCCCAGGAGTTCAAAAGCTGCTTTGTTCGCCCTCTTTACCTCACCACGCGGATCAACCACGATCAGTGTTTCACCCATCGTGTTTACTATGTTCTCGATGTACTCCTTCGCCGTCTTCTCCTTCTCCAGGCTGATGAGTCTCTTGAGCTGCTGAGCCATTGAATTAAATGCATTTCCCAGCTCTTCTATCTCATCTCCTGTCTTTATCTCCACCTGCGTGTCGAAATCACCCCGTGATATCGATTTTGTCTCCTCTAACAGCTGCGTTATGGGTTCGGTAAATCTCCTGGCGAGGAGGAAAGAAAGGATACAGGCAAAAGTGATAATCAAGAAGAAAGAGCCGAGACTGGTAAGAATCATTCTATTTACTGCTTCATTAACTGATTTTAATGAGATCCCGGTGCATAGTTTCCACGGCTCCTCTGATTCTCCCACATGAAAAGGCTGAACCACGATCTTTATTTTCTCGCCCCTGAAGACATAATCCTCCACGACCGGCTCATCTGATCCGAGCGGCACACCCTCTACCCTTTTACCATTCATATCCGGGTCATCAGCCAGGTGAATTATCCCATCGGGTTTGACGACCCAGCAGAACAGGACGTTCTCAGAATTATTGATCTCCTGGAGTAATGGTTTCATATAAATTCCTGCTTCTATACTCTTCGCAGCCACGAAAGAAAGCTGCTTGTTGTCTTCTATCAAATTCTTTTCCATCTTCTTCTTTTGCTCGTTCAGAGCCACGCCCAGAATGATCGCACCTGATACAACCGACAGGAGAATCATCATCATGGTAAGTCTAACCAGTATCTTTTTCCTGCCCGGTCTCTTACCTGCCATTTCCTTCTTTCTCTTTCTGCGAAGCTTTTTCTAAAAAAGTTTTAGTATTCAACCACGAGAATTGCGGTGGTTGGCATCATGGCATCGCCGTTATCTCCCTGGGCAGCGAAGTTATCACCTGCTGTGAGGTAATCAGTAACATCAGATATATTTATGCCTATCTGGGCATTGCTACTCCACACATCGGTGGATATCACCGGGAATGATTGATGTGTACCGTTATAATATCCACGATAAACATTGGCTCCTATCTTCCTACCGTTGAAGTATAGATAGTTGTATTCGGGTGCTCCGACCTCCCATGTCTCACCGCCCCAGGGCGATATTACGGCGAGATAAGCATTATTTACCCCGTGGAGGTCAATGGTGCCCGGGAAAGGAGCTTCATTGATGCATTCTGTAAGAGCTAAGAAGCCCCCTCTGTCTCTTCTACCGCCGATGAGATAATCAGCACCTTCATCCAGCCAGTATTCAATCAGGGGTTTGTTATCGTTTTTATATACTATGAGTAAAGGGCAAGCGGAGGGGTAGAATTTAGGAGAATTGATATTCCGCAGCGTTATTTTGTATACGCCCTGAGCTCGAACAAGAGGTGTGAGGTTGAACACTAAATTGCCATATACCGGATTGGTCTTCGAGAACTCACACGGTCGGTCGAAATAGGACGCTTCGGGCTGCACCGTATATCTCAGCCCACCCGGAGTGGTTATATCAATTGCGGCAGCAGGGATTCTGGAGCACCAGGTAAAAGGAACGCTATACCGTGCAAGTGCTACTTCCGAACCCGGGGGTAGCGAGACATTGTAGATATAGGTCACTGATTCATTGGTTGTGAGATTACGGTAGTAACTGGAATTCCCGGTGGTGATGTATATACCCCCTCTCAATTTTCCATGCGCTACGTTTACGAGCGGCTCATCAGCGGAATAGCCATTCCAGAAAACTTCCTCCTGGGATGTCAGGTCGTTATTGGTCTCATCCTCCTCCTCAACCTCGTTATCGCTGTCGGCTATCGCCAGGAGCTCATAAGTTAGCGGAGTGCAGTCATCAAAGCAGTCACATCCGCCGGGTGTCCAGTTGAAGGTCAGGCGTGTCTGAGCGCCGGTATCGAGTGCCGGGACCCGCTTTTCGCCGAAGAATGCGCCGTTGATATACAGGCTCACGTTAAAAGCTCCTGCTTCCGTTCCCTTGTTCTTTACTGTGACCTCGATGAAGTTAGAGAGGTTAAACCATGCACTGCAATACAGCGGCTTGGTGAGGCAGATATCGTGGGTATTTGTGAAATGAAGAGCATCAATCTCTTTAATAGTCAGGTCAGGAATGGTTGATAGCACCTCCACTGTCTCCAGTAATTTGTTATTAAGCTCGTTTGAATCCCTGATTTCATGGTCGCAATCAGCGTTCACGGTGAGGTTGTAGGTTCCGGTCTGTGCAGGTCGCCATGAGAAGTCAATGGATATGGAATCCCCGGCACGTAACCCTGAAACCCTCTTTTTATCAATAATCGTCCCGTTCATCTCTAAAGAAACATTGAATCCGTGAGCATCAGAATCCCCTATGTTCTCGATGGTGACATAGAGGTGATTGGGCACTCCGGGGAACAGGTGTGCTCTGGAGAGCTGCACAGGGACGAGGTCAGGAGCAGGCATGGTCAAAAGCAGGAGTGAAATAGATGCGGCTGCAATAATAGCAATCATAGCGACTAAAGCTTTTTTCTTCCCCATCTGTTATTTCTCATATATTTTATATTTCTTTATATATATTATTTATTACTTTCTTTATATAAATTATAAATGTATTACCTTTCTTGATTGTCGCTTCTCAGTTAGTCCAGAGTAGTTTCACCACATAAAGATGGGCTTCGAGAAAGCGCCAAGCGGTAACAAAGTTCCGGATGGGCGCGGATTTCAACCGCTTTTTTCCTGGGTTGTTTATTAGGTATGGCAGGTCAGAAGGATTCTAAGTCATTTGAATATT
>JAODGP010000034.1:0-4186 GCA_025464345.1 Methanosarcinales archaeon
AATCAGGATAGACGATACGAACAGAAGGATAGATGACGCAAACAGAAGGATAGACGACCTGAGAAGAGATATAGATAGACGATTCACGATGCTGACGTGGATAACCGCGGCATGGTTCTCTATTCTGATAGTGCTCATCTCGGTATTCAAGTTCTTAATATGAAGAGGCAGAACTTCTGGCTCTCATCTGAGGATATCCAGCATCGTCTTATAGTAGTTTCTATCCAGTGCCGCTATACATGTGAGGTTGCTCATTCGACCCAGATCCACCCGCTTATTCATCAGATCCACTCCGTTCAGATCTGTCATGATGCCACCAGCTTCTTTCAGGATCAGTGATGCCGCTGCTATATCATACCCGCTTATCAAACCCCGTACATCTATCAGCGCATCCATAACACCCTCTGCAACCAGGCAGATCTCCGTTGCTATACTGCCAAGCAACCGAACCACAACATGCTTCGCCTCTTGCTCGTATTGCAAAAGCCCGGCTGGTATCCGCTCCGCACCATATGTATAAATAGAAAGAACTCGTTTCGTCTTGCCTCGCACCTCCCTCGGAAGTTTCACGCCGCCCACAAAAGCACTACCACCCTTCTCTGCATAATACCGCCTGCCATTGAATGTCTCAACAACACCCGCAGAAATATCTCTGAAAGTAACCGCATCCACACGGGGTGAATATGCAATTGATGTACAGAATACAGGTATACCCAGGATGGCATTTGTGGAACCGTCTACCGGATCAAATACGAGGGTGAATTGCGGTTCACCATCCTCAGGGTATGTATGATCACCTTGCTCCTCAGAGATTATCCTTGCGCACCACCCCCGCGCTCTTAACGATTCCTCCAGTGCCCTCTCACCTACCATATCTATTCGTCTTGTCACATCTCGCGCCCTCTCTGCTAATACATCGCCATAATCTGCTGTATCCGCTATGCAATCCCTTATAGCAACACTTATCTCGGACGAAATATCTAACAAATCCTTCAGCTCCATCTCGATAATTACAACTATGATACTATTTGAAAGGTTTTTATTCTACAGTATAAATAATATGTTATGGCATAGCGGCCATAGCGACGGGGAAACTCCCGGTCTCATTCCGAACCCGGCAGATAAGCCCGTCAGCGTTCCTTACTGTACTGAGTTGCGCGAGCACTTGGGAACTAAGGATCGCTGCTATGCCACTCCTTTATCTTCGGAGAGCATGTAAGAGAGAGCTTCTTCTATTGTTGATACTTCCTCAACAACCATCTTATCCCGCATGTATTCACCGAGATCTATCTCTTCTGGCGTATAATAGACTGTGGAGAAAGTAAACCCGAAGATATGGTGCTCACGTGTCATTCGTTCGTAGTGGGTAACCTTCTTTTGCCCTTCTGGCACCAGGAAAATGTTTATGCCTCCTCGCTCTGCTGCGATCGCCTTCTCAAATACTGCGCTTACCTCGCCTATGTAGCCACCTTCCTCTATGGTACCGGTGATGACCACATCCTGCCTCAGTTTCTTGCCCTCCATTGCCGCAATAACTGCAGCGGTGATTGCAGCACCGGCAGAAGGTCCACCTATCAAACTCCCGTTTATATCAAAATATATGATGACGTCTTTATTCGTGATATTCATACGAGTGTAGTTCTCAGCCACAACCACCGCCTCGCGTACCGAATATTGCGTTGTAGGCTCGACAAACGGGTTCGTGCTGATAAGTATGTTGCCACTGCCATTCCTCAGCTCCACATACACCTTACCGATTACACCCGAATGGTTGTCTGTCCGGACTGCAACGATATTTGCACTGCTTGTACCGGAAGCGGGTATCCTTGTGGAAGCACTTTCGTATGCGTAGCGTGCTATGATAGCGCTCTGTTCTGCTATTATACGCTGCTGCTGTTGATAAACATGGATGAACATTACGGAGGTGGTGATCAAAATGAAGGATAGCACCACGATCAGGGTATTCTTATTTACATACTTCATATTTTACAGTAACAAATTGCAATTGATATAATCATAATCATACATTCCAGTGGCTACAGCTCAAACCACCTGGCGACAACTTCTCTCGTGTGCTCATAGCCGGCATCGAGGAAGATAGCACCGATAACAGCTTCGAGCGTCTCTGCGAGTACATAAGGCTCTTCATTCGCACTCTGCTTCTTCTCGCCCCTGCCAAGCAGTATGAATTGCCCGATGGAGAGCTTTCTACCTATTTCAGCGAGCGTTTCTTTACGTTCCAGTTCCATCTTCTTAACCGTCAATTCCTCACGCGTTTTGCAGCCCCTTCTCATCAATAGATCAACAAGTATCAGCTTCAATACTGCATCACCGAGCGTGCGGAACACCTCCTGATCCTCACAGACCCGGTGCCGCTGTTCGAGCGCATATGCTTTCCTCGTCAGTGCACGATCCAGGAGACGCCTGTCCCTGAAGGTATATCCAAGCTTCGTCTCGAGTTCGTTATTCCGCATCCCGTCATTACCAGCTTCTCCGGGTTCTTGATCATGATGTGGCATGTACCTGCAGCATTTCGCGGCGATAGCTGCGGCACCCACTCCGTTATCTATATTTACCACCGCTAATCCAGGCGAACAACTCTGTAGCATTGATAGAAGAGCAGCAACGCCCTTACCGCCGAGACCATAACCAACAGAGGTCGGGACTCCTATCACGGGCACATCCACAAGACTCGCTACCACCGACGGTAGTGCACCATCCATGCCCGCAACCACTATTATCACTGCTACATCCGCATTGATAAACTCTTCAAGTGGCTCCATCAATCTGTGTATGCCCGCAACGCCGACATCGTATGCCTTCAGCACCTCGCACCCGCAGGCTTCGGCAACCATTCTCGCCTCTTCTGCAACCGGTATATCGGCAGTGCCAGCGGCAATCAAGCCAATTCTGCCGTATCTGGTGAATTCATAGCCCGCATTCTTCACCAGTATCATCCTCGCACGCTCGTTATGCTCAACACTGAAACCCCTGTTGCGCAATTGCGTTATTATCTCTCCAGGCTGAGAGACACGGCTGATCAATGCAAAACCGTGTTCTTCTGCAAGCGCAATCGCTGTCTCTACCACTTCATCGCTATTCTTACCCTCTGCGAGTATTATCTCCATTATACCTGTCCTCTGTAATCTACCGGTATCAATTACAGCGAAATCCCGTACATGTTTTATCCCCTCCAGTTTGAGCGCTTTTGTCGCCTCTTCCACACTCATATCGCCGGTTGCCACTCGCTTCAGTATATTGTCCACCTTCTCGCTCATAACAGATCCTATTTTATTTCGCATAGCACTTCTTTTTTATCATCCGCTTCAATCTTTCAGTGTGTTCAAGTGATTTGAATGGCAGGGATGAAATCAGGCACATATCTCAGCAAATTCATCCAGTGGAAGCTGATAATGACCTACTTAGCGGTGTTTCTCGCTGTTACGGTCGTTCTAACAGCGGCAATTGGTCCTGCTTCTATATCGCCACGGGAGATTGTCGTATTGATATGGTACAAACTGCATCTCTGTGGTAGTGGTTCAACGAACGAGATGATAATCTTCAATGTGAGATTGCCAAGGGTTATTATGGGTGTACTTGTGGGTATAGCGCTATCAACTGCGGGTACAGCGATGCAGGGCTTGTTCAAGAATCCAATGGCAGATCCTTATATCATAGGTATCGCTTCGGGTGCGGGTACAGGTGCAGTCATTTCCATGCTGCTGCTCCCTGGGTTTTTTTCGGTTTATACCACGCCGTTTATGGCGTTCATGGGTGCTATGCTCGCCACATTCGCTGTTTATAATATCGCACGTGTGGGTGGTAAAATACCGGTGGACACGTTATTACTCACAGGTATCGCAGTTTCTTTGTTTCTGGGCGCGGTTTTGTCGTTCATGATGTATCTCGCGGGACATGAGTTAGGATACATCTATTCATGGCTGATGGGGCGGATAGATTCGCCCAACTGGCAGAGAGTGGAGATAACGGCGTTATCTACAATACCGTGCTTCTTACTGATATATATGTATGCGAAGGACTTAAATATAATGCTGCTCGGTGAAGACTCGGCACAGACACTCGGTATAGATGTTGAGCGAGTGAAGCGGATTCTGCTTGTACTATCGGCGTTCATCACCGCTGCTGCGGTATCGTTCACGGGTACTATCGGATTCGTGGGGTTGAT
>JAODGP010000034.1:4404-19467 GCA_025464345.1 Methanosarcinales archaeon
CGTAAGCGAGTGATGTTATGATGTTCTTTATTTTTAAGAGGATCATTGATTATATGAGGCTGATAGATGGCGATAGACTATGCCAGAGTGGGCTTGAAAGCCGGACTGGAGATACATCAGCAGCTGGATACCACTACAAAACTCTTCTGTAAGTGCCCCACAGTGCTGAGGGAGAAGAAAGATGCACGATATTCGTTTATACGCTATTTACGTGCATCCAGGAGCGAACTTGGAGAAGTGGACGAGGCAGCACGTGCAGAAGCGGGATATAACCGCACGTTCATATACAAAGCCTATGATACCACATGCCTGGTGGAGAGCGATGAGGAGCCGCCGTGTGAGTTGAACCCGGAAGCGATTGATATTGCACTGGAAATCGCATTGATGCTGAATATGAATGTTGTGGACGAGATACACACGATGCGTAAGATAGTGATAGACGGTTCAAATACATGTGGATTCCAGAGAACCGCATTGATAGCAACTGATGGCTGGCTCGCAACGGAGGAAGGGCGAGTACGGGTGGATTCGTTATGCTTGGAGGAGGATGCGGCACAGAAGATAGAAGAGACAGAAGATGGGTGTGTTGTGTACTCCTTAGACCGATTGGGCATACCCCTGGTGGAGATAGGCACAGCACCGGATATACAAACTCCGGAACAGGCACGGAAAGTGGCTGAACAGATTGGTATGATACTCCGCTCCACAGGCAGGGTTAAACGTGGTCTGGGCACCATAAGGCAGGACATCAATATCTCAATAGATGGCGGCGCTCGTGTGGAGATAAAGGGCGTTCAGAACCTGAGAATGATCGGCGAGATAGTGACTAACGAGGTGAAACGGCAGTTGAAGCTCATGGAATTGTCACGGCTGCTGAATGACCGTGGCAGCAGAGTGGAACATCGCATCGTTGACCTCTCTGATATATTCAGGGATACCGCCTCGAGGGTGATAAGGAGAGCCGGAGGGCTGGTATACGGCGCATGCCTGCGCGGTTTCGCCGGCATACCGGGCACAGAATTGCAGCCAGGCAGGCGTTTCGGTAGCGAATTAGCCGATTTCGCCGCGAGATACGGCACGGGCTTGATGCATACCGATGAACTACCCGCATATGGCATAACCGATGCCGAGATAGCGCGTATGAGGAGCGTGTTTGATGCCTCCGATTCGGATTGCATAGTAATAGTGGCTGCGGATAACCGATTGCGAGCGGAGAACGCACTGAGAGCGGTGCTGAATCGTGCGGAGGAAGCGATGCGTGGCATACCGGAGGAGACACGGAGGGCATTGCCAGACGGCAGTAGCGCATATATGCGACCCCTGCCCGGTGCTGCACGGATGTATCCGGAGACTGATGTGCCGCCGGTGGAGATAAGCACACTGCGACTGAAAGAGATAAGTAGCCAGCTGCCTGAGACGTTCGAGCAACGGATAATGCGTTACAGGCGTCAGTTCGGCTTGAATGACGAGCTCGCATCGAAAATAGCACGTAGCAGCAACTGCAATCTCTTTGAAGCCGTAGTTGAATCTTGCGAGGTATCACCAACGCTGGTCGCCAGGACGCTTACAGATACGATGGTGGAGCTGATGCGAGAGGGAGTGGAACTGGATAATCTTACGGAACGGCATATCCTCGACATATTCAGGCTACTCGCTGCTAACGAGTTTGGTAAGGAGGCGATACCGGACATAATGAGATTCATAGCGAGCAACCCTGATCGAACGATAGAGCGAGCAGTAGAAGAGCTGGATCTTAGAGCAAGCATAGCGGATGTTGAACGTTTCATCGCTGATACAGTGGCATTGAAGCGCGATTTCATACTTGAGCGCGGCGAACGTGCAGTTGGACCGTTGATGGGCATAGTTATGCGTGAGTTCCGTGGCAAAGTGGATGGTAAGGAGCTGAACATGATGCTGAGAGCGAAGGTGCTTGAGCTACTTGCTGATAAGGGTGATTGATATGAGAGATAAGGATATGATAGGAATAGAGGATTTTGAGAGACTGGACATCCGAATAGGGGCGATAAAGGATGCGACACGGATAGAGGGCAGTAAGAAACTGATAAAGCTCGAGGTGGATATCGGCGAGGGTCAGGACATACAGCTCGTTGCCGGTATTGGAGCCGAGTATAAGCCCGAGGAGCTCACCGGTAAATTCATACCGGTGGTGGTGAATATGAAGCCGATGCGGCTCATGGGTGTGGAGAGTCAGGGCATGCTACTCGCTGCCGTCGTGGCTGGCAAGCCGGTCCTGCTGCATCCTGACCGTGAAGTGCCTCCTGGCACTCAGGTATGCTGAGCAGCTACTATTGCAGAAATAGCACTCTTCACTGAGCCAGAATCGGTTTTACAGTGTTACGGGCAATCTCCGCCCCTCTTCGCCTCCCTCGAACAGCTCTCCATTCTCCTTGTACGTACGCAGCAGGAAATGAGTCACGGTGTTACGAACATTCTCAAGAGGTGCTATCTTCTCCGCAACGAAATAAGCGACATCCCGCATCGTCTTGCCCTCGACCAGTACCGAGAGGTCATACTCTCCTGAGACCAGCCGCACTGATTTCACCTCCGGGAAGCGTGATATACGCTCCGCAATGCTATCATAGCCCTTGTTCCGTTCCGGCACGACTTTAATATCCAGCAGAGCCTGCACGGTCTCTATACCCGCTTTCTCATAGTTTATTATCGCCTTGTATTTCCTTATTATGCCACGATTCTCCAGCTCCTTTATGATTCGCTTCACCTCCGACTCCTCCAGACCGGTCTGAATCGCTATCTCCCTGTCGCTCAACCTCGCATTATCCTCCAGTATCTTTAATACCGCGTTACTCTGCTCGTCTTCTATCCTCATATCCCATCCTCGTCTATCATCATTTATAAAAATAGGGGTTTTAATCTCTTTTCGATTTGCTGGATGGGTTCAGATGGAGTAAGAGCCGAAGGGTTTATATATTGTTAAGTTTTACATATATAGGGAGGTAAGATATGATACGGATTTTGCATGTGGATGATGAACCTGCGGATCTGGAGATAACGAGGATATTCTTAAAGCGTGAGTATAAGGATGACCTTGAAATTGTAAGTGTGCTTTCCGCAGAGGAAGCACTGAGTAAAATTGCGAGCATGCATTTTGACGTTGTTATCTCAGACTATAAGATGCCGGGGATGAATGGCATCGAATTTCTTGAAGCTTTGAGGAATAGTGGTGCGCATATGCCCTTCATCCTCTTCACCGGTAAAGGCAATCCAGAAGTAGCGAAGGAGGCACTGAAAAAGGGCGCAGACAGGTACATCTCGAAAGCCGGCAATACAGCAAGGCAGTGTAATGAACTGGCACATGCCATACAGGATCTGGTGAAGGTGAAATAACTAACCCGCTGCCGATCGGAGATGCATGCAAATAATAGACTGGTTGTACTGCTCGCTGCAATATCAGCATGTACCATTGTGGATGTTTATGCCAGCTTCGTTCTGCGCAAAGCTATCGTATATACACATTTCTTCTATATCCCCCTTATTCTCGCAGGGGTATGGTATTACAGGAAGGCGGTTTACGCTGCGATATTCCTCGGCGGGCTCCATGTTCTTACCGTTTACCTCGCCATAGGCTCCGGCTTTGTAATTTTCGAGTCACTCCAAAGAGCGATTATTTTCGTGATGATTGCCTATGTCATCGGGTTCATGAGCGAGAAGCGTGCGAAAGCGGAGGAGGGGATACTGAAAGAGAGGGACAGGTCACAGCAAATACTCAGTACCATCGGTGAAGCGGTATACATTTTTGACCGTGGTTTGACCATAAAGGAGGTGAACAGGACTCATCTGCGGAGTTTTGACGTGAAGAGGGATGAGGCTATCGGGAGGAAGTGTTATGATCTCTTTTTTAATAGGGAAGAGCCCTGCCCTGATTGCCCGTTACCGGATGTATTTGAGAAGGGTGTATGTGTCCGTGTGGAGAGGACGATTGCTCTTCCAGGAGGTGATAAGAAGTATTTTGATGTCATATATTGCCCGCTTCTTGATGAAGGGGGTAATGTGGCTGAGGTGATTTGCGATGTGCGTGACCTGACGGAGCGCAAGGAGATGGAAGAGCGGCTCAAACTTTCAGAGCGACTCGCAACCATAGGTGAATTCGCATCAGGGCTGGCACACGAGCTCAGACAGCCCCTGGCTGTGATGAACAACTCTGTTTATTTCCTCAGCAGCAAATTAACAGGAGATGAGAAAGTAAAGAAGCACCTGATGATACTGGAGAAGGAGGTGAAACATGCTAATCGCCTGATCACCGATTTACTTGATTTCGCTCGCGCGGAAGCGCCGGTGTTCAATGCGTGTGACATCAATCGTGTTGTAGAAGAGGCGCTTTCATCTGTTGAGATCCCACCGAATATAGAGGTGAAGAAGGAGCTGGGGTATATCCCGGCGATTCAGGCTGACGCATATCAAATCCAGCGTATGTGCTTCAATCTAATCTCAAATGCAGTATCAGCAATGCCCGATGGTGGCACGCTGAAGATAAAAACCTGGGAGGATAAAGAAGGGAAAAATATAAAGATAAGCATACTCGATACCGGAGAAGGGATACCGGCGGAGAATCTGAGCAGAATATTCGAGCCCCTGTTCACCACAAAAGCTCGTGGCATTGGTCTGGGGCTCTCTCTATGCAAGAAATATGCGGAAGCACATGGAGGGCGGATAGAGGTGAAGAGCGAAGTGGGTAAAGGAACCAGATTTATTGTTAAACTACCCGTATCCAGATGAAGGAAATTTTTTTACTGGGAATGATAATATAAAAAATGAACGATATGGAGAGGGAGAAGAAGCTGCATATACTCGTGGTTGAAGACGATGCAGAGATGCGTGAGACACTGAGCGATGTGCTTTCAGAAGAAGGCTACGAGGTAAAGACTGCGGGTACAGGCAAGGAAGCCCTCGCAAGAGAAGAAGAGGAGAAGTTCCCTATTTGCCTGATAGATTTGAAGCTCCCGGACATCTCAGGCATAGAGGTGTTAAAGGTGCTGAAAACTCTCGATCCTGAAATTTATGCTATTATAATCACCGCTTTTGCATCCAAGGATACGGCAATAGAAGCATTAAAAGCGGGTGCATGGTGCTATCTCGAGAAGCCTGTGAATGTAGAGGAGTTACTGACAGCGATAGAGCACGCTTCGGCTGAACATCGGTTGCGGGAGGATAAGAGAAGAGCGGAAGAGGAGTTGAGGAAGAGCGAAGAGAAATATCGCTCACTCGTGGAGTCCACAGAAGATTCAATATATCTCGTGGATCGGAACTGTAAGTACCTCTTCGTTAACGAGCAACACCTGTCCCGGCTCGGTATCACCAGGGATGAGTATCCCGGTCGGGCATATCACGACTTCCATTCCACAGAAGAAGCGAAGAGGTTCGCAGATAAGATCAGGTACGTACTTGATACCGGGACTTCAACGCGCCATGAGTACCGTGACAAAAATGGCAGGTACTTTTTAAAGACGTTGAGCCCGATTAAAGACCCGAATACAGGCGAGGTCACTGCCGTAACGGTGGTTTCGAAGGACATTACAGACCTGAAACGAGCGGAGGAGGAACTGATGGCTACACGAGATTATCTGAACAACATAATAGACAGTTCTGCTGATACAATCACGGTTGTGGACATGGATGGCATAATACGAAACTGGAACAGGGGTGCGGAGGGCGTATTGGGTTATCACGCGGAGGAAGTGATAGGCACGCCGAACCGAAGATTCTTCGCAGACCCCGCAGAAGCAGACAGGATAATGGAACTGGTGCGTAAAGAAGGTGTTATCAAGAATTATCGGACTGTGGTGGTGAGGAAGGACGGTGAACCTGTTCATATCAGCATGTCGGCATCGCTGCTGCGTGACAAGAACGGCGTACCAATCGGTACAGTCCGCGTGAGCAGGAATATAACAAAGGAAGTGGAACTGGAGAAGCGACTGAAAGCAGAGCGGGACAACCTGAATCTGATATTTGAGAGCATGCCCGATGGCGTGTACATCATCTCAGAGGATTATAAAGTAGAATTTATGAACAGGGTTCTGCGTGAGGAGTTTGGGGACCAGATCGGCGGTATTTGCTATAAGGTGTTTCATGAGCGAGGGGAGCCCTGCCCACGATGTAAACTCCCGGAGGTGATGAAAGGGCAGACAGTGAGATGGGAGTGGTATTCCAGGAGGACAAACAGGACCTATGACCTTATTGAGACACCCCTGCGAGGGACTGATGGCACAATATCAAAATTAACGATATTTAGAGATATAACCGACCGAAAGCGTATGGAAGAGAAGTTAAAAGAATCACGTAAGTTCCTTGAAACCGTTATTGATAATATCCCTGATACAATCACACTCAGGGATCGACAGCACCGCCTCGTGCTGGTCAATCAGGCATACTGTAACATAACGGGGCTTACCAAGCATGAAATAATTGGTAAGAAGAGCGAATACAGGGAAACAATTGAAGAAGTGTTTCAAACAGGCAGGATGATAGAGAGCCCAGAACTCTCCTATACCGATGCTGAAGGTGTTAGACGCTATGTGCATTCCAAAAAAATTCCTTTAACTGACGAGTCGGGCAAAATAACGCATGTCCTGACGATAAGCCACGACATCACCGGGCGAAAGCGAGCGGAGGAGGAGCGTGAACGGCTCATAAAGGAGCTTGAGGCGAAGAACGCGGAGATGGAGCGGTTCATATATACGGTCTCGCACGATCTGAGGTCGCCTCTTGTCACCATCCAGGGTTTTGTCGGCATGCTGAGGAAAGATTTAGAACGTGGCGAAATAGAAAAAGTAGAGAACGACCTTAAATATATAGAAAACAGTGCTACGAAGATGGATCGCCTTTTGAATGACACACTGGAACTCTCTCGTATCGGTCATGTGGCGAATCCATCGGAAGACGTGCCGTTTGACGAACTTGTTCAGGAAGCTCTGGAGGAGACTTCAGCAAAGCTAAAATCGAGCGAGGTTGAGGTATCGGTGGCTGACGCATTCCCCACCGTTCACGTAGACCGGCTGAGGATAGTTGAGGTACTGGTGAACCTGATTGAGAACAGCATAAATTACATGGGCGACAACCCCCATCCGAAGATAGAGATTGGTTACCGGATGGATGGCGAAGATACAGTGTTTTATGTTCGTGATAATGGAATAGGAATAGACAGGAGCCAGCATGATAAGGTCTTCGAGCTTTTCTACAAGGTGGACAACAGTAGCAAGGGAACGGGTGCCGGGCTCGCCATCGTGAAACGAATAATTGAGGTACATAACGGCAGGGTATGGATAGAATCAGAGCCCGGTAAGGGATGCACAGTCTGCTTTACGCTGCCGGTTGTGTGAGAATTTACTATCAGATATAGGGGAATTAAAGACAAGGAGCAGAATACAGGGGCAGAGAAGGCTTGACCACTGGCAATGATGTATAAAGAAGAAGGAAGCGGCAAATGGAAGAAGTTCTGTCCGCTATGTGGCAGGCAGACAGAGGTATTTATAGACTCCATCTGCACGGAATGCTTCCTCCGTACCATAAAACTGATTGACCCGAGGGCGATGCGGGTGAGTCTGGGGCTGTGCAGGAGCTGTGGTTCCTACTTCAGGGGAGGTGAGAAGACCAGTATAGAAGATGCGGTTGTATATTCGGTGAAGAGGGAGCTGAGGCGGAGATACGGTGACATACGGTGTGATGTTGAGCTCATAGACAGAAAAGAGAAGAGAGCACGTGTGAGGGTGAAAGCGGAGTTAAAGGGTGTGATAGTGGAGCAGACCGGCGAGATAGGGCTGGATATAAAGACCGGCAGCTGCGACCGATGTAACAGGATAGCGGGAGGGTATTACGCCGCAATAGTACAGGTACGTGCTCAGAACCGGCAGCCGACATACGAGGAACTAATAACTGCCTCTAAAATCGCAGAATCGGCATTAGAAGAGCCGGAATTCATATCTAAGCAGCAACTGTTGAAGCATGGACTGGACATATATGTCAGTAGTATGGCATGTGGTCGCAGGATGTCCAGGGAGATAGTGAAGCACCTGGGTGGCAGTTTCAGAGAGAGTCGGAAGTTATACGGCAGAAAAGATGGCAGGAACATATACCGTGTCTCTTTTTCTGTTCGGCTCCCGGGCTCACATGAAGGTGCGAAGGCACAGGGTCGAGAGAGGTGGCGCGGGCGGTAAAGCGGCAGGTCTAAGAGCTTGCTTGAGAAGTCCAGGGATCTCCGTTGAAAGTTTCGAGGAAATGTCATGCCCGGGAGCGGGTCGTTGCAGTAGAGACCGTGAGAAACGCATTGACCAGGCACGGGATAGCGAGAAAATTCTTACTCTTCTGCAAAAATATAGTTATAATAAAACCTTTTTGTAACCTGATACGCTATTAACGAGCCGACACACCCGGAACCAAAAGCACTGGCTATAAGAACAGGTGCCCATTTCGGCGGTATCCATATCCCGGTATGAACGCCGATAGCGAACCACGTTATCCCCAGGCATACTGCATTCCCCGTACCACCGCCAATCACACCCCTGTATTTAGACTCAGACGTTGACGCCGCCGCCTCCACGATAATGCCCATTAAAACCAGAGCTATAACACCGTAAATGCCGAACCAGGGAGGTGAAACAACCCCATACCAGGGATATATAAGCATACAAAAAGCCGCTATGAGCATAGAAGTTATAATCCCCGCATATCTCTTCCTTATAACATCATGTGCAAGAGCAACCCAGAATACGAATATGAACCCGCCTAAAAACGCCATTCCCGCTGCTGGTCCCGGTATTCCGAGAAACGCAGTAATGCTTTTTATCGGGAGATAGGTGTTCAGCACAGCACTGGCGAGAGCAAACATGAATATCAGAGAGAGTTCATATGTCCTGAAATAAGATTCCACCTTCATTTCTCCCCTCCACATGGGCTGGCTTCATCTTTTACCATATACACTTATTACAGACGGGATGTACGTGCATCTTCCTGATGAACTCGGTTCTCGCCCTCAGAATGGTTTTAAATTCATCGTTTAGCGCATTTCCCAGTGAATCATTCACCAGGTAGCAGCATGGTGTTACTTCCCCATCACAGGAGACGAAGATACTCCTCCTTACATAGACGCATGGCAATGAGTGCCTTTTCGGAAGGTAAATCCTGTACCGCTTCTCTTTACCCAGATTCCTCACCTCCCGGAATAGCTCTTCCTCCTCATCTCTCGTTATGTATTCTATACCCTCATCCACACCGTAAATATTGAACAGCCTGTGGAGAATCACCGCATCTACTCCTGATTCCATTGCAGTCTCAATGAGCTTAATAATTTCATCACAATTATCACGGTATACTGTGATGTCAAAATATGTTTTTGGTATCCTCAGGTTTCTACGCGCCCGCTCAGCCAGTAGCTTCTCCAGACCCGCCTGGAACCTGTCAAGAAAATTCACATGATATATACCAAAAGCGATGTCATTCACTCCCGCATCAAGTATATCCGCTACATGCTCTTCAACAAGTGTCCCATTGGTTGTGAGATTGGTTATCACACCCCGTGATTTCGCATATCGCAGCATCTCAAATAAACCCGGATGTAAAAGTGGCTCACCCCAGCCGTGCAGCCCGACAAATCGGAAATTATATGTGTCAAGTATGTGCTTGAAATGCTCAAGAGAGAGATAGCCACTCTTCTCAAGATGCTTCCTCATGCATATCTTACAGTTCAGGTTGCATTCCCTCGTTGGCTCGATCTGCAACGTCAGATAACTGAGCATTCGCCTGAGCATTTTTGGGAAAAAAGAGAGAAGGAGGAGTATCCTTTACTCCTTTACCTTCTCAGTATTTCGCCTTAGCGGGTGGAAGAAGTTCAGGGCGAAGATACCCCCGATGACAACAGAGCCTATAATCTGGCTCATCAATACCGCCTGAGCTGCAACCGCGCCACCCACTGTCGCCGCGCTTACGCTTATTGGTGCACACATCTCTTTCACATCACCCACTTCTTATCTATATTTTTGATATATTTAAAACTTCCGGTTTTTCTTTTCCTCTTAATTATGCATTAATGCAGAAAAAGTATAAGAAATATGCGAATACAAAGAGCGGGAAACGAAAAATAGAGGGGGAGATGAAAGGGAAACTGAGTAAATTCACTCGCCTTTCTTCACCCTCTCCTCGTTCTCACTACACGGATAACTGCACATGCTGCGGCTATGGCTCCAATCACTCCCGCTGCAGGTACTGACGGTGCCTTTCCCATGGGGCTCGCTGTCGCTGTTGATGCTGGCATGATACCGAGTTCGACCAGCGGATTTACTCCTGCACTCGTAAGCTTCTCTACCTCACTGTGGCTCTCCACTGTAAACGTTTTTAGTGTCGAAACGAAGGTTTCTGGTCTGTCTATGTAATCCATCATAAATAGATCCATCTTCAGCCTCATGTACCACCACCGGTAGGTATCAAAAGCTTTGAGGTCTTTTCTGCTCACGCCGCCACACATCTGAAACGCCTTATCCCAGTCAAAAGCCACAACTATTCCCTCACCCTTCCCGGTTCTCATATCCTCTCGAATGATTATGTTGGCAACGTTCTTCGCCTCTTCTGGAAGCGCCTTCTTCTGCTCCGCGGTTAGCCATTTCACAAAGTAGCGTTTATGCCCCACGTTGGTCTCAAAGATTATTATCAGCGCATCATCCTTGCACCATGGTGGAATCGCTATAACCGTATATTCTCTTCTGGGATTTGGAGATGGGAGTTTCTCTTTCACGTATTCCGCTATCAGATAGCCACTCGTCAGTCCGGGACAGATATGGTCATGGAGCTCAGCCACTTTGAGGAAATCATTCGGTAAGCCTTTCGCCCAGACATTACACAGCGTAATCAGGCTGAATTCGTTCCCACCAAACACCTTCGCAACCATCTTCTCCTGCCATGCCTCTGGGTCGCTTAGCAGTTTATCCGCATCTATATTCTCTTTCTCAATCCGGGTGAATATCTCCGCATCCGTGAGCTTCATGAAATCGCTCAAAGCAGCTCCCCTCTCTGTCTTCTCTCTGTCCAGATAAGCTTTAAGAACCCCGTTATTGACCTGGAGATAAATGCAATCCTTACTATCTTTGTCGAAGAATGCGAACCAGAGTGGAGCATTGTAGGGTTTATGCACGTTTATTAAATTCGCTCTACCTCGTGAGGCACCACTGGTGAGCATTACGCCGTCGAGCGCTTTTTCCGTAGTATACTCCCCTATCCTGGGCACATATCCCGCATCTGTCAGTGCCAGGATGTTTGAATCTCCTCTGCTAAAATTCAATTCCTTCATTGCCCTATCTGCCGCTCTGAACCCCACCAAATCCAGCACCGACAATTCATCTTCTCCAACAAAGTCAACCAGCGGCTCTAACTCCGGATACTCATCGACGATACTCCCCTCTGCCGAACACGTCACAGCGAATACACTCCACAAAAATATCACCGAAACCACAACAGCCACTTTCCTTTCCATTATTTATTTTTCACCTCCTGCTGGTTTAATATCCAACCCCACAATCTAAATATCTTTTGCTATTTAAATATCTTTAACGTTACAAAGAGGGAGAAATAATCATTATATGTGTTATCATATCATGGCTTTATAAAAAATATTCATACCCCATGAAACCCGATACCAGCAAGAATCGCAGCGGGTAAATCCTCTATCCGTACTCTATCCTGTTCCATCGTGTCACGGCTCCTTATCGTGACTGTATCATCTTCCAGCGTCTGATAGTCAATGGTGACACAGTAAGGCGTGCCTATCTCATCCTGACGCCTGTATCTCCTGCCAATACTGCCTGATTCGTCATAGTCCACATATACCACCCTGCGTTTCAAGCTCTGAAATACCGATTTCGCCTTCTGCTTCAGCTCCTCACGGTTGAGCAACGGGAACACCGCCGCTTTTACCGGCGCGAGTGCGGGCGTCAAACGGAGTACCCTCCGTGTCTCCTTGCCCACATGCTCTTCCGTGAACGCGCACTCCATTATTGCGTAGATTATACGATCTAACCCGTACGAGGGCTCTATCACGTGCGGTATTACCCCTGAAACGCCCATATCCTCTTTTGAGTATGTTGCATGTGCTGCGAGGTCATAATCACCTCTATCTGCGATACCCACTATCTCCATCCACCCGTATCGTCTGCTCAGGAACTCAGCGTCCCAGCAATCGTGTGCGTAATGAGCCATCTCGTCCTTCCTGTGCTGCCTGAACCTCAACCGGTCGGATGGAATACCTGCCCGTTCCAGGAATTCCTTCACCCTCGCCATATGGTAGCCCAGATACTCATTTGCTATCGTACCTCTTCTGACAGCATCACCCACACTCGTCTCACATTCCTCACCATCCGCAGGATTTAGCCGTAACATTCTATCCTTCACGGTATCGAACCCCGGATGCGAATCCTTCTCCTCAGGATCAACAAAGACCTCAACCTCAGCCATTGTGAATTCCCGCAGCCTGATGAGGCTCTGTCGCGGCGATATCTCATTACGATACGCCCTGCCCAGCTGCATGACACCAAAAGGCAATTTACCACGGTTGAACCTTAACAGCCGCTGGAAATTGACGAACATACCCTGTGCCGTCTCCGGTCGGAGATAGCCTTCACCCCTCTTCGCTCCTTCCTCGCCCTTCGGCACTCCTATTCTGGTCTGGAACATGAGATTGAACTCACCTGCCGCTTCCAGTTCACCGCCACATTCCGGGCACTTACCACCCGCAGTTATCCCGTCATCTACCCTGAATACAGCATTGCACTTGCTGCAGACCACAGCGAGGTCTGAGAAGCAATTCAGATGCCCTGACGCTCTAAACACATCAACAGGTGCAATTGTCGGACTCTCTATCTCAAAGAACCCTTCAAGCGAATAGAATAACCGCCATTCCGACTCCAGCTGCCGCTTCAATCTCGCACCAAGTGGACCGTAATCATAGAAACCAGCTGTACCTCCGTATATCTCATAAGCCTGCCATAAAAACCCCCTCCTGCGTGCGAGTTCCTCTATATCGGCTCTCACTTCCAATTCACTAACCCTCTACTCGCGTCTCCTCCTTTATCTTCTCCCATTGCTTGCTACCTTTCCTGAGCTCCGCACTGCCGAGTAGTGCTAACTTTATCGCTTCTGCTATATGCTCACGCTGCTTATCTGTCATATATTCCATAGATTCCTTATAAGACCGCTCGAAATACTTCAGTCCATTCAAGAAATGCTCGTGCATCCCTTTGAACCGATCTGGCGCTTTCATGTATTCCGCTTCGTTCAGCGTGGTCTTCACCCGCTCGCAGCATCGCTTCATCTCCTTCTCATATTTGCTCTCGCTTATCTTCTCCCAGAAGAAGTCATGCATCGCACCTATACCATCTATTACCGCGGTTATATCCCCCAGCAGGTCTGAGCAGCTCATCAGATAGAACTTCTCATCCTCGCTCATATCATACCTGATCCTGCGCTGCCTGAATATTCCACCCAGCATCTCTCCCCCTCCTTATACAAGTACCTTCAGAAGATTCCTATCAAACAATAAACCCACCAGCTTACCACGAGCAGAGACAACCGGTAGCTGGTCAAACTTATTCTCACTCATCACCCTCGCACATTCGCTAACCTGAGAATTACGTGTCGCTGTTACCGGATCTTTAACCATCACTTCCTTCACCAGCCTGTCCGGTAAACTTATCTTTGATATACTGTAATACAACTTCATTGTATCTCTCATACCCTCCCACGACCATTTATCCTCATCAGAGCCCAAGGAGAGATCGGAATTCATCGTCCTGTCCTCTATCACCGCAGCATTTATCAGGTCGCGATCGGTTATGAGCCCCACCAGATCAAGCTCTGTGTTCAGTATTGGTGCTGCTTTTACTCCTGCAAGCTCCATTATACGACCAACAACCGGTAAAGGTGTCTCATCCCATACTGCGACTGTATCATCACCTATATAGTTACTTATCGGCTCCGTAATGTCCAGATCTGCTATCGCACGCACTATATCGGCAACGGAGATTATACCCACCAGCTTATCGCCCATCACAACGGGCAGACGGCGTATTTTATTTGAGAGCATGAGCTTCGCAGCTTCATTCATGCTCGCGTCAGGACCTATTGTGATGGGGTTCCTTGTCATCAGCAGTGCTATCTGCTCCTCATTCGGGTTCTTCAGCAGGTCCTGCCTCGTTACTATACCTACAACCCTGCCATCCTTCACCACAGGCGCACCCGAGATATACCTCGACCTGCAGATCGCCATCAGCTCATCTCTCGTACCCGGAACTGTCACATAAGCAACATCTTCTACCATTATGTCCCTTACTTTTATATCCTTCTTCATTTCCTATCGCTTCTGTTTACAGTGAACGGCGGCGATTTCACAATCTGAACTTTAGGGCTGTCATTCCTCACTTCATATCTATTTTGTATTTACCTTCATAATGCAGGAAAGGAATTTCCTTACCGGGCTCGAGTCGATCTCTCAATCCCTCTGGTATACTTATCTCTATCGTTGAATAATCCTCCAGATCCATGACCTGCACCGTATCTTCCGCTATAGAAAGCACCTGCCCGTTTCTCCGCTCTATGATGGGCACATATATCTTCGCAGTAACCGGTTGAACTGCAGTCCTCTTCTGTGAATCAAACACACCTATCCCTTCTATCCGCGCTTTAGCCGCGCCATGCTTGCCCGGCTTTGACGTCGTTATGCTCACTATCGTGCATGGCTCATCATCTATCACCACGTATCGCCCCTCTTTCAAAGTCCGCACTTCCGTCTGCTCCTTCATTCCCAACCACCACTATTTCTTATACCTCATCTTCTTCCTTCGCTTCTTCAATTTATGCTTCCGCATCTTCGCTATCTTCCGCTTCTTTCCACAGGGAATTTTGCACTCACCTCTTTTCCTTTTTAATATTTTAATAATTAATTGACTATAAAAAGAGAGTAATGGGTAGAATAAAAAGAGCGCCAGATTGGATATCTAAATACTGCGACAGGATAGAGAAGAGGGCAATCACGGTCGAGGAGATCCTGGA
>JAODGP010000035.1:0-218 GCA_025464345.1 Methanosarcinales archaeon
AGCCGCCAGGCTTACGCAGCAAGCTGGATCAGTCCCACGCTCTCAAGTATATCCTGCCCTTCGTCTGGTGTCGTTGACAAGCAGAAGTCTATGAATGCCTTGACCGCTCCAGTCGGCACGCCGTACGTGTAGTAGTACAGCTTGCTGGTCAATGCCTTACCTTTCGGGCTCAGTGCCTTACTCTCAGACTCGTAGTCATCGTAGTTATCTGGCTTTGG
>JAODGP010000035.1:411-706 GCA_025464345.1 Methanosarcinales archaeon
CCACTTCGCAAATCCTTCCTCTGTCCCTGAAACATCAGCCCGCTGGAATGCCTTGGTGAAAGTGGTGGTACCTGCTGTAATCTGTGTTCCATCCTTGTACAGGTTTATCAGGTCAGTCATGTTTATAGTTCCATTGTCGGATGCTGCTGTACTGATGTTCCACTCATAAGGCGTGTCGGCTGAACCGTCGTTCACAATCACCACAATCATCCGTTTCCCGATCTCGGTCTCGTATAATGTTGCGCCCTTTACACCTTCCTGTAAGATGTCCGCTGTGTCTGCACGCTTGGATGCC
>JAODGP010000035.1:778-1600 GCA_025464345.1 Methanosarcinales archaeon
CTTATCTTTACACCAGGATGGTCTTCCATATACGCTTTTGCCGCCTCAAGGGCGAAAGGCAGCACGGTTGTCGAACCCTGCATGTCTATTTTACCCTGGACACTCAGGTCCTTTGCTCCCGCCTGTTCCTCTGATTGTGCATTCAGGGTATTCGTAATCACGCCGACACCCGCAGCCGCTACCACGGCTATCACAACCAGCACTAAGGTCGCAATCGCAGGAGATACTCCTCGCCTGTCCTTCAGCACACTCCTTCTCGTGTTCATTTTTTTCGTTCTCACCTCCTAAGTGGTGATTCTTCGCTCGCCCGCCTGCCATGCGAACCACGGGCATCTCATCTCAATCACCACGATAACATCTTCTCTGATGCCCTATATAGGAATTGTCCTAAGACAGTATGTAGAGGGGAGTAATCTATAATTTCAATAAAAACTATATAGAACATTCTTATAACCACAAGATTTCCGCAGTTCAGCTCTCTGCTCGCTCTCAATAAACTCCTTATTTCTCTCCTCTCGCTATCTTCTCTCAATTCGTGGGTTACCTGAATCAGTTGATTTATTTGAGTTCCCTCTTTTATTACAAAATCTACCTCCCGCTGCTGTCTCTCCAGAAAAATACTTCCATTTCACAAATCGATGCGTAAGGCAGCGAGCGATAAATTTGACTAAAAGAGATACAGGATGCGGAAAACGGGTGAACGCCCTTCTGGAAACATTGAAGCACGGAGAAGCAGGTGCTACTACAAGACGCCTGAGAGTAGATTGAAAGGAGCCATCCTCATCGCCTGTAATCACAATATCCTCGCTTATTTCAAGAACA
>JAODGP010000035.1:1729-2391 GCA_025464345.1 Methanosarcinales archaeon
TTTTTCAGACTATATGCCATTTTTGTATCACCAAAATGCTCTGTGAATCAATAGCGTAGCATCATTTAATGGCTTCGCTTCCCTTACCTCTACAATTATCCTGTTATTCTTTTTAGACCATATCTGATAAGGGACAGGATAAACCGTTTTCTTCCCCCTATGTAACACTATTATTGCTGTCTCGTTCCCAATTCCAGAGGGATTTACCTTCCTTAAATCTGCCACTTTCTCCACCTTTAACCATACATCTCCTCGAACATGACGGATACAAAATCGGCGGAAAGTCCTGCCCGAAACATTTGTTAATAGGGGCTGTTTTATAATAAAACTGCATAACCCATTGTTTTTTAAGTATCTATGAATTGTGACCAAAGTAAAAGTCACAAGATAATCGTCATTACTGTGCCCCAGCTGTGCTTCTCTACCGTGGAAGTCAAAGAGATCTCAGGCAATGGAAGTCCAAATTTAAAGGCAAGCCAACAAACAAAGTTTAGTCGTGCTGCTAAGACACAGATGGGATTGATATCACAACCGACGACCGTTCGCAGGATATCTCTCATTAGCGCTTCCGGCGATTTGCTCTTATTAGCTTGATATTTCATTTCAGCGGCAGCGAGAAGAAAAACACCGGAACCACAGCCGGGGTCTAACAAAGTGCTGTT
>JAODGP010000035.1:2548-5368 GCA_025464345.1 Methanosarcinales archaeon
ATCTCCTTTATTCTCCTTCCATTCCAGGTAATTACAGTACGGGCAGCCGAAATCCCATGCCCTGCTCCTCTTCTTCAGTATCTTCAGTTTGAATATCGTAGGATGCTTCTCACACCGCTCTCCGGTCACTATCACACGCCCTGTGGGGGGTAACGGCAGTGAGAAGGTGCATTCAGGATATCCACTGCAGCCTATGAATCGTTTCCTCCTCCTTGAGGTCGCCCAGAAGAGATCTGCACCGCATTCAGGGCACGTCCCCACTATCCTGTCAGCTCTCACCGCTTCTCTGAGCGATTTGGAGATCTCCTCGCGATTATCCGCCATATCACGGAATACCGCCCTGAGCATCGCTCGCGAATCCTCCACCACCTCATCCTTATTACGTCTACCCTCACTTATCCAGTCCATCTCCTGCTCCAGTGCCCTCGTCATATCCGGTTTGGTCATCATCGCAGCATACTTCTCCAGGGTATCAACGACCGCAAACGCCTTCTCCGTCGGTCTGCTCGGATTGCCCTGCACGTACGCACGCTCATATAGCTTGCCGATTATCTCATGGCGTGTGCTCTTCGTACCGAGTCCGAGCTCCTCCATCTTCTTTATCAAGCTCGCCTGCGATAGCCTGTTTGGCGGCTTCGTCTCCTTCTCCTGAAGCTCCAGCGCATCTAACCAGACCTTCTCGCGCTCACGCAATGCCGGTAACTTCACTTCCTCCTTCTTCTGATACGGATAGACAGCCAGAAAACCCTGCTGCTTCAATTCACGCCCCTTTGCATCCAGTACTTCACCGCCAAGCTCCACCTTAACTCCTGTGTCCTCCCATTCCGCTGCATCAGATAGTGTAGCCATGAAACGCCTGACAACGAGCTCGTAAACCTTCCATTCGTCTTTATCCAGCCTGTCCCTCGTCGTGACAGATACTGGATGTATGGGTGGATGGTCCTTCGTCTGCTTCTTACCCGCGGTGGGCTTCAATTGCTTCTTCTTCAATAACATGGCGGCATAATCGCCAAAGTCCGGGCTGGTCTTGAACTGCCCGACCAGCGCTCTCAAATCCAGCGTCTCCGGATACGTGGTGTTATCAGTACGATGATAGGATATAAGCCCCTGTAAGTAGAGGCTCTCTGCGATATTCATCGCACGTCTCGGCGTGAAACCGATAGCGGACGCCGCTCTTATGAAACTCGTAGTATCAAACGGTGTGGGAGGATTGTCACGCCGTAACCGCTTCTTCAATTCGCTGACGATGCCCTCCCTCGTGGATTCTATCTTCTTCTTAATCGCTTCCGCTTCCTCTAAATGCCAGAATTTACCGCGTTCATGTACCGCAGTGAATGTATCTCCACCCTCTGTCCTCAGTCTCGCATGTAATTCCCAGTATTTACGTGGTACAAACCGCTCGATCTCCTTCTCCTTATCCACAAGTAATGCGAGCGTTGGCGACTGCACACGTCCAACGGAGAAGAAATCATCACCAAGCCGATTCGCAGCCAGAGATACAAACCTGGTAAGTGCCGCACCCCATATCAGGTCTATCATCTCCCTCGCCTCCGCAGATGCTGCGAGATTGTAATCCACATCTGTCCGCGCTGCGAAACTCTCTCTTATCGCCTGCTCGGTTATCGCACTGTATCGCATCCTGTCAACCTTCAGCGAAGGGTTCACTCGCCTGATAACGTTCAGCGCTTCCACTCCTATCAGCTCTCCCTCACGGTCATAATCTGTGGCGATGGTGACGATATCGGCATCCTTAGCTATCTCCTCCAGTGCTTTTATCAGGTCCTTTCTGAGTGCAACCTCTATTATCTCAGCATCTATGAGTTCATAAGGGTCTATTTTACTCCAATCGCTATAAGATCGCGGGAAATCCAACCTGAAGATATGTCCACTCAGTCCTATTACCACCCTGTCATCAAACTCATACGCATCTATCTTCCCTATCTTCTTCCTCTTCGCTACACCGCCTGACAGGATATGTGCAATCCTCTTCGCCGTCGTTCCCTTCTCCGTTATTATGTAATGCATTATAGCATGATAGCAAAGCTATTTTTATATAAATTATTCGCCACCCTTCAGTCGGTTCAGTAGCTTCTCCAGTAACTCCATGGATACTATCGTCACCTCGCATCTCATGCCCTGCCCCTCTTCATACATCATATCACCAACCCGATCATAAGCTTCTATGACCTTTCGGACTGCCTCTTTACCGGTGTCGTCCTCGTTGCGTGACCGCAATTCCCGTTCGAGTTTGCCGAGTTCCGCAGAGATCTTCCTGCCCAGCGGGCATAATCGTATAGAAGGGAATGGATAAGCGAATTCAAACGGGAACACACGGCATACCAGCGGTCTCTTATCATAAATCATGCATCTGTTATTCCTCAGATATGGACATGGCGTCTTAAGGCAGTTCTCTATTGCACCATCATCAAGTTTATCAAAGAAGCTCTCACCCTCCATCTTATACAGCCGCTCTATATCCGCCCAGCTCAAACTGATTGGCAATGTCCGGCAACACTCGCCACAGCGCTCACACTCGAAATACGCCAGTATCTCTTCCGCTAAGCTCACATACTTCGCATGTTGCATCTCAAATCCTGCTTATAAGCTCCTCCACCATATCGAGCGGTATCTCTATCTCCCCGGTCGGTACAGCATTGAGTGCGACCCAGGAGTTCAATGCGGTGCAAATAGCCAGTATCCGATCGGCATCGCATGTCGCTCTGATTACGGTTTCAATAATGGCTTCGGCATTCACTATCCTGAGCTCATATGCGGATTCTATCACACTTAAAAGATCCTTTACCCTTGTCCTCGCCTCCT
>JAODGP010000036.1 GCA_025464345.1 Methanosarcinales archaeon
AAGGTGCTCAACCTTTTTATACTTTCCCTTTCCATCACATGGTATTACCGATCTGTGCGGCAAACGGCTTCTTATCTGCTGCTTGCACGGCATTAGCGAGCCTGGCATGCGATTTGCGCATCCTCAGTACATCCAGCCCAGGCAATGGCTTCCCTGCAAGATACATCAACAGTGCACCTCCAGCCAGACTGACATATCCTCTTTCACACACCATCCGCTCCTCTATCATATCCAGTACCGATGTGGTATGCCCACCACCGATGAGATGGAAAGCATCAGCCGCAATGATAGCTTTTAATAGCACTTTTGTACCTTCTGCGAACTGCTTATTCTCGCACATGCCCGCAGGTCCTTTCATTATCACCGTACCAGCATTCATTATTATCTCGCTGTATATCCTGCAGGTTTCTTCACCGATGTCCAGCGCATGCTGACCCGGTGCCAGTGCACGTACATCCAGTTCCTCACGTTTACCCCCTATCTCCACTGCCACATCCACTGGATACAATATCTTGCGCGAGAGCATGAGCCTCTTCGCACGCTTCAAACCAGCAAGATACTTCTTCTTCTGCTCTTCCTCCATTACTGCCGCGCCATCTGCATACATGAAGATATTACCAATAACGCCCGTGGTCAGTATAACATCGGCTTTACCAGCACGCAAAACGAACGCCATCGCATCAAGCACGTCATCCAGCTTCGAACCTCCAAGTATGTATACAACCGGGCGCTCAGCATGCGCCTCTTCCAGCGCCGTCAGCTCCTTCTCCATCTGTCTGCCCACATACGATTCCAGCACCTTCGGGAAGCCGACAATCGAGGCATGTGCACGATGAGCAACGGAGAAAGCGTCATTTATGAAATAGTCCGCATGGGCTGCGAGCGTACGTACGAGATGCGACCTGGAATGCCTCTCAGGTGTTCGCTTAAGTGTCTCCTCATGATCCATACGCACGTTCTCAAGTAATATAGCTTCTCCATCTCTTAGCGCTTTTAGCGCGTTCACCGCTACTTCGCCCGTTATGTCCGGCACATAACGGATATCCACAAATCGCCGTAGCAATCGCGCATGCTGCTCCAGCGGCAGGAAATCCGGTTTACCCTGCCTGCCCTGATGGGCGATAGCAACAACACGCGCATCCCTCGACTGCAATTCCCTTATTGTATCAGCATGCCGTACTATACGCTCATTCAACTTCACTTCGCCCTCAATCACAGCGGAATTCACATCAATCCGCAGCAGTACCGTCTTACCACCTGCGTCAAACTCATCCATCAGCCGGAAATCTTCCAGTTTATATGTCATTTCTCTCCCTCCTTAAGACCTCAAAATCTCATCATACACGCTCACTGTCATCCTGGCTATGTTATCCCATGAGAACGCCTCGGCGGTCTTCCTGCCGTTCGAGCCCATCCATCGCCCATGCTCAAAATCGCTGAATACAGTCTTTATGCCCCACGCAATAGAACCCGGGTTATCATACACCTTAAGACCATTAACATCATGCCATACATAGTCGAACCCGTTATGAGTCACCACGATTGGCTTACCGGCAGCCCATGCCTCCAGTGCTACAATCCCGAATGGCTCGTTACGTGATGGTATGCATACCACATCAGTGGCTTTATAGCAGTTCACGAGTTCGTTCTCCGGTATGTAACCCAGGAAGCGGCATGCATGCTGCACACCAAGCTCCCACGCACGATGCTCCAACCCGGGTCGCATATAGCCATCACCGACGAAGAAGAACTTTGCCGCGGGGAAGTCAGCCAGTACAGATGGTACAGCCTCCAGCAGTAAATCCGCACCCTTCTGGATCACCATTCTACCAACGAAGAGGCACGTGGGATCCCATACGCCGACATCATACCGCTTCTTCACATTCCGCCATGCGTCCACCGAACCATTGAATTTGGCGAGTGAGACGCCGTTCGGTATCATTGCTATCTTCCAGTCATCAAAGTTGTATATCCACTTCGCTTCGTTCTTTATCGTCTCCGACGTCGTGATTATCTTATCCGCGAGGAACCCGCCGTACCATTCGAGATTCCTTATGTCGCGTGATTGCCCCTCATAGAAGACATTACCGCATCTGCCGTATTCGGTCGAATGAAGCGTGAATACGATCTTTTTTGCACGTGCGTTCTTTATCTCCGCAAGTGCATTCACGGTCATCCAGTCATGCCCGTGAACGATATCGAACCTGCCGGAAACGTTCTCGGTCTGGAAGAAATGATAAGCAAACGAATGGCACATGTTATTCATCTCCTCCACGAAGTTCGGGTTCAGATCGAACGGGCAGCGATGATAATGCACTCCATCTATCACATCATACCACCGCTGGTTATGACCCATCCGTGTGAATACGTGCACCTCATTCCCCAGCCGGTGCAATGCCGCCGCAAGTTCTGTGACATGCGATGCCACGCCACCAACCGGTATGGAATGCAAAGATTCCCAGCTCAACAATGCTATTCTCATCCCTTATGATAGAACTCCATCAGCTCCGTATATCGCTCGTTTATGATAGCCTTGAACGTATCGGGCGCCGCTCTGATTCGTTTCGCGGTCTCCTCATCACCAAGATACTCAATCCATGAAGCGAGCCAGTGCGCCTCGTTATCTGATAACGAATCAAGATTCTCCTTCAGTTCGGTCAGGTTCTTTATCGCCCTGCCATCGCCCATATAATAAGGATTCTTGCCCTCGGGCTCAAACAAAGAACTGGCAAGTTTTGTGAGGATCGCTCTCTTCTGCGCTATCTTCGTCATAGTCCTGCCCTTCTTCTTATTTATTGACATATCATCGGCACCTCCTCCATTTTCAACTCTTTTATTCGCGCATCTATCACAGCAGCAAGTTCATTGCGTGTCATATATCGCAGCTCGTTTGCAAGCTGCTCATCACCGAAGATCTCTCGTATCCATCGGGCGAAATCATTCTGCCCGTCCCTGAGATGGTACTCAATTGACCTCTGATCAACGGTCTTCAGTATCTCCACAAACCGCTCCACGCTGTTCGCAACCAGCCCGGTATGGACGATCCTGCCGCCACTGCGCATATTGAAGTAAAAAGCTTCTTCTTCTGGCACGGTGCGCAGCAGTTCGTGGCTGTTATTCGTACCATCGAGTTTAACGAACCTCTTTATTGTGGAATCAACCGTTGTGCGATGCGGTATGGATACGAAGGGCCATATTTTACCGCCGCATACCTCCACGTTATCGCCGAGTTCACACCGTGCACCAATGATCGCCTGCTTAACAAGCGCGTTCCTGCCCATTATCGTCTTCTCGCCTATCATACACTCTTCCAGGCACGAATTCCGCGCTACATACACATCCTCAAATAACACTGCATTTGGTCCCACTGAGCAACCCTCTTCCACAATCACACAGTCACCGATCACCGCGGGTCCACGGATTCCAGAGCTGTTAATCTCTGTATTCGTACCAGCGAACACATCTCTATTCATCTTCCGGAGGAGCCATGCCATCGCGCTCATGTATCCCTCAGGCTGCCCGACATCAGCCCAGAAATTGGCTTCATCGAGCTGATAGCCCGCTATCTTACCCGCTAATTTCGCATGAATCACCGGGAACAGGTCCCTGGCGAAATCGAACTCAGCGCCCTCCGGCACGTAATCCAGTGCAGATGGCTCCACGACGTATATGCCCGTGCTCGCGAGATTGGAGAAGCATTCATTACGCGATGGCTTCTCCCTGAATCGCTTTATGTAGCCATCTTCATCAAGCTCAGCTATACCATAATGCCAGGGCTCTTCCACCGGCGTTAATGCGATTGTTATCATTGCACCCGTGTCATAATGGAACTCGACCATCGCTCGCAGGTCGGCATCCGTGATGTTATCGCCCTGAATAACGACGAAAGGCTCTCCCTCTTCGCCCAGTCCCGCATTCTTAACCGAGCCGGCGGTGCCCAGCGGGCGTGGCTCCAGCGGATAGGAGAGCCGCACATCTTCACGGTACTCCAGATGATCAATGATCAACTGCCGGAGATATGTGGTCGTTATTACAATGTCGTTCAATCCGTACGAGACGAGATAGTCCACCACATGCTCGATAACTGGCTTATCCACCAGAGGAACCATCGGCTTCGGCTTCGTGAATGTGAGAGGGCGAAGCCGTGTTCCAAATCCCCCTGCCAGGATCACACTTTTCATATCTTTTTATCACCTCGATAAGAAATCAAGTAGTGGCACTCTGAAATAATGATTTGAGAACGTATGATGATGGATAATATAAATTTTTTCCTTATGGTAATTATATTTAATATAGTGCTATAATATTATTTACAATACTACTGAGTGAGATAAGATGATACGGAAGAATATATCCTTATACGAGAGCGATATCAAGAAAATAGATAAGATAGTGGAGAATCACGAAGGCAATCTCAGCGCGGCTATGCGCGAGATAATAGATTTTGTAGATTACATGCTCAGCAAGTTTGGCAGCTTCGAGGAGGCGAAGAAAATAGAGCGAAGGGCGAAAGGTGTGTGCTTACCTTATGGCATACTCGACTGGTTCCTCAGATATACTGATGCGTGTCTGCCTGATGAAGTTGCGGTCGAGAGTTTGGAGGAGATACACGCAGTGGAATCAGTGCGAGACCTCGCAGAGCTCGTTAGCATGTGTTTCCCGGTCGAGGTGAATATAAAAGCAGACAATGAACACAACCCTACTGTGGCGGAGGTGCGGGTGACCGGCGAGAGGATGCAGGCAGAATGCGTGGCGAAGTTCATAGCATGTTTCCTCGCGGAGAGCAGGGGTATGAGTGTGGATAGCCTGGTCAGGCATGGCTCTTCACTCACTCTCTGGATGAAGCTAACAGGTTTTGGCGAGGATAATTACAAGGACATCCGGGATAGTTTGCTGAAATACTTCGGTGCCCGGCACGTGATGATGCAGGAGATACTGGATAAGCCACGATTCTGGAATGCAATGATAAACGCCACTGCGGATTGGAGTGATGTGCAACGATACAAATATCCGAAGATGTATCGCTGAGCTCGCATGAAAGCGTGTGAGAGCGCTGGGCTGAGTTCGGTTACCAAAAATCAAAACGCCCGGTATCCCTGTGTGAAAGCAGAAATGCAATGCGCTTATCACCAGTAATAGTGGGTACAATGAAAATAGGGAACATAGAGAGTGTGTAACGTGGCATACTCAGCCAGTAACCGGTTGAAGCCACCGCAAGCCATGTAAGAAGCATGTAAATGATGAAGGACGCAAATTTATAACTATAGTGCTATGATATATCGAATGAATACCTGAGCGTATAAAAGCGTGTAAGGGCGATGAGGTTGAGAGAGCTTGTATCAGAGCACAGGCGCGCATTTCGGGATAAAGTGGTCGAGATGTTCGCAGCTAAGTATAAGATGAACAGGGAGCAGGTGCTTGCCGAGTACAACGAGGTGATAGAACGGTACATAGAAGAGAAGTATCGCGGTGTCGAATCGGCACTCGCCGCTATCATGAGCCATAACCGCCCGGTTGTGTTGAGTATTATACGCGATCCATGTGACGAGAATGTATGCCGGATATGCGAGCGAGACAAGCCCAATATAGAGCGGCTCAGGCAATTGTACGGTGACCGGATAGCATTCCTTGTGCTCTTCGATAGCAGTCCTGAAGCGGCGATATACCATATCATCCATCGTGAGGGTGAGAAACTGCTGCCTCTGTGTGCTGTCATCAGCGGTGATGGCGAACTGGTGAAATACTGGACTGGCAGACCCGTTACGGTTGACGAATATCGTGAGTATCTGGATCCGCTCTGTGAAGATAAGAGGTAAGCCTGGCTTTTAATTGACGATGCGAAGATGGGATTTTCTCTGGTGCATTATAAGATACGCCAGGTTATAGTGACCAGGATAACGGCGATGGTCATCAGCAGTATCGCCAGGATAATCACCGCTTTCAATGCCCCCACATCGGTACCGAAGATGATCGGTATCGGTCCTATCATGACAATGCCACCCCCTCTCACCTCGGTTCCGCCCGTGCGTGCGGCGTGATATACCATGCTTAGCAGACTCGCCATGATGAGCAGAATGCCGATGAGCACGAATACGAAGCCCAGGGTGATTAACTTCATCCTCTATCAATACTCATAGAACCCTTTACCCGCTTTCCTACCGGTCCAGCCGGCATTTACCATCTGTGTCATGAGTACTGCGGGCTTGAATCGCTCCCAGCCGGTCTCATTATATATGGTATTGAGAACCGCCACCACAACGTCTATACCGATCAGATCTAACAGTTCGAAAGGACCCTGACGCCAGTTAAACGATAGCTTTAATACCCTGTCTATATCCTCTATGGATGCCAGTCCACTCTCATACATCTTCACCGCTTCGTTCAATATGAGACACATCATCCTGCTCGTGACGAAGCCCGGCGAATCCTTCACGATCACCGCATCCTTGCCCAGGGACTTGAGAAACGCCAGTGTCTTCTCCACCGTGTCATCCGAGGTCATCAATGATCTTATCACCTCCACACCACGCATCAGCGGCACCGGATTCATGAAATGCATCCCGATAACCTTTTCGGGTCTCTTAGTTATCGCACCAAGCGCAGTGATCGGAAATGTTGAGGTATTACTGCCGATGATTGTATGTGCGGGGCATACCTGATCCAGTTGTTTGAATACCTCGCGCTTCACCGCCATATCCTCATATACCGCTTCAATAACTATGTCCGCATCCTTCGCGCAATCGCTCAGGCTTGTCGAGCCGTGTATGGCGCCCATAATAGAATCCATATCCTCCTGCTTCATACGACCCTTATTCACCAGCATGGAAAGGCTATCCCTGATCTTATTCAATCCTCGCTCAAGCGATTCCCCTGTCCTGCTCACAACCGAAGTCTCATAGCCCGACTGTGCACATACCTGCACGATGCCACTGCCCATCACTCCTATACCAATAACACACACCCTCTTCACATTCATTGTTATCATTCTATGATCTTGAAGACCGGGCAAACGTGTGCCCCAGCTGAGTATTTATCACCTTCATATTTATATGTACCGCTCATCTTCACCTTTTTACCTATCAGCTCCTGCGAAGCCTGTTCAGGCGGCAGATCAAGCCGGGCAATTATAACGGGTCCCTCGCTCGTCTTCACCAGGCATGGCACATAAGGCGCATCAAAGCCCTCGGGCGCCACACGTATAACTGTGAATGTGAGTAATTCACCATCCCCGCTTAATTCCATGCATTCCATATCCCGACTGCCGCACCACTGACAGACCGGCATGGGATGACACGTTATCCTGCCACAGGACTGGCATCGTAAACCCAGTAGTTTGCCGTTACGCAAACCTTCTTCATACTCCGCATAGCTTAACGTTATGTAATTCTTTGACAGTTCCTTCTCTATATCCTCCTGTGCTCTTCCTGCCATTCTCACCCCCTCCTTACTCTCCCTAAAATCAGATGGCACAGAGTACCGAAGTCCCCACCGAGCGTATCGGTCATGCCATATTCCGGAACCGGGTCTATCTGATTGCCCCTTGCCGCTTCGCCACGCATCTGCTTGACTATCCAGTATACCTGAGATGCGCCTGTTGCTCCTATCGGATGACCCTTGCCAATCAATCCACCCGACATGTTCGTCGGTATCCTGCCACCAAGCTCTGTCTCACCCTCTTCTGTCGCCGTTGCTGCTTCGCCCCAGCCAAAGAAGCCCATGCACTCCAGTGCTATCAATTCGGCAATCGTGAAGCAGTCGTGGATCTCCAGCAGGTCTATATCCTTCGGCTCAAGCTTCGCCTGCCTGAATGCCGATCTCGCTGATTCTACCCTTGATATCGGCTTCGTCAGGTCCCCCATCTTTGATAATGCGCCACCTGATGCCAGACCTGTACCCAGTACATACACAGGCTCATCCGTGTATTTCCTCGCCTTATCGGCATCGCAGAGCACAATTGCAGCAGCACCATCCGAGAAAGGGCAGCAGTCGAGTAACGTAAGCGGGTCGGCTACCAGCCGCGCATTCACCACATCCTCCACCTTGAGGTTGCCCATCTTCTTATAAAACTGCGCCAGCGGATTCAATGCACCATGTCTGTGATTCTTGATGGAGACATACGCCATCTTCTCCCTCAGGTCATCCAGCGGGATATCGTATTCTACTGCGTAACGTCGCGCAGCCATTGCGAACACACCCGGGAATGTGAGTCCAACCGGCGCTTCCGTGGGTGAATGACAGCTCATAGCAAATGTCCGGGTCGCAAACGCGGTGCCCATCAACAGCGCTCTCTCAACACCACCTGCAAGAACGATGTCGTAAGTGCCGGAAGCCACCCACATCACCGCATCCCGTATCGCAACCGATGCAGATGCACATGCACCTTCGTATCTGATCGCTGGTATGGGTCCCAGATTGAGCTCGGCAGCGGAGAACGCAGCGGGCATTACCTGACCCTCCTCAAAGCCAGGTAACGCCGCACCCTGAAATAGCGCCTCTATCTCTCTGCCCGTAACGCCCGCATCGTCCATCGCCTGCAGCGCTGCTTCTGAAAACAGCTCTAAGGAGCTCTTCGTTGCCCTGCCAAATTTCGTATGCCCCACCCCTATTATCGCAACATCTCTCATTTTATACCCTCTACTTCATTTCTATCCATTAAATAACGTAATGGTTATATAAAACATGGATAAGCTCATACATGCATAAGAAATAGTCTGAAAATGTTGTAAGCACAATGTGCAACTTTTCAGCCACTGCTCTTACTTTCTTTGCAAGATGCGTGATTTGAACCCTATTGAAT
>JAODGP010000037.1:0-710 GCA_025464345.1 Methanosarcinales archaeon
CATCACCGAATGGGAATGGGATTTTGGTGATGGGACTGTTGAAACGTATAACAGGTCAGTAAATCCATTCCATAATTACAGTGCAGCGGGATTTTATAATGTGAGTTTGACGGTTACTAACAGCACGGGTGGAACGAGTACGTATAGTGAGGTAATAGATGTTGCGCTTGAGATCATAAAAAATGGCGACTTTGAAACGGGTAACCTGACAGGTTGGACTATTACAGAAGTGCAATACGATGGTCATGATGTGGGGGATGCAGGTGTTTGTGGTGATACGCCTGATGGTAGTAATTACTCAGCGTATATCAGAAAAATACCACATTGGCCTGATGCTAATCGTGGTCATATAAATGTGTCGCAGCAATTTACGGTGCCAGTTGGTGCAAAATATCTGCGTTTCTGGATGAAGGTATCACCGGAAACCATGGGATATTGGCATGAAGGTGGTTTTGTGTATTTGGATGATGGAACATCTACTACACTACTCTACACAACAGGTGGCGGAGGCGGTAAGACTTATCCATGGGATGTCCATTACATCTCGCCATATGCCGGTGAGAGAGTAACGCTCATTTTCCAAGCGAGGGATACGAATGGGAATCCAGATCACGAATGTAAAGTATGTTTTGATGGTGTGCGTATCGTTTTTTCGGACTTAAATGTCCACAACCTGAACACAGGCGAGAACTTCTCTTCAATCCAGGAAG
>JAODGP010000037.1:914-8066 GCA_025464345.1 Methanosarcinales archaeon
GGCGCAACCGGTGATGAAAAAGCGGGTATATACCTCTACGGTGCTAACCATTCCGCTGTATCAAATAATATCATATCAAATTGCTATTATGGCATCCACGTGTCTTCGTTATGGTACTGCGACATCAAAGATAATTTCATATCGAACTGCCACAGCGGCATTAAAGTTGGCGATGGACCCGTTTATTAATTTGATGGCAGGCAGGTTCACCCCTGCCCGCCGCCAGTATCACCGCTTTCATATTATACCTCATGCAATGCCGATTTCAGTGCATCGCTGAGCAATTCACCTGCACGTTGCATTATCGGTCTGTCAGGACCCATGTATGCCACGCACTCGTTATCATGCATCTGCCGCACCTGATCCTCAAACGACTTAAGATCATTATAAGACATCCCGCTCAGTCTGGGTGCGATCTTGGATGCGGATCCACAGGGTGTGTCTCTTATCACCCTCACCACTTCTATTATCTTCTTCCTGGCATTGACCTTGACTTCAAATTTGGGCTTACCAAATGCGGCAGCAAAAGAATTCACAAGCTCATCTTCACTGCTCTCCAGTATGCAGAACGGCTCAGGGAATTCCACATGCACTCCCATCTTCTTCAGTTCCTCCTCTATCGAATACCTGCCCTCCGGTATCAGGTTCGGGTCTTCAATCGGCCATATAACCGCCTTCGCACCCGTCCTTTCCGCTATGATGGGTACGAGATCACCAGCTTTCGGTAATATCCCGAGCACGAGCAGCAGGTCGCATTCCGCCAAGGGTATATCCTCGGGCATGTCCTTCTCCGGCTCATCAAGCGATACAGAAGCGACTTTCAGGTCATATAAACCCACGATATTCTCTGCAAAATCGCTCGTCGCCAGATGCTCGGCAACCAGTTCACCAAACGATCCGTGATACAGTATATATATCCGTCCTTCCATAGCCCCTAAATATGATCAAAATCTGGCAATATATTAAATTTTTGTACCGGCATCGGTTAAAATTCATTTCCAGCAGAGCATCCGCACTTAAGCTGAGATACGCGACATAACTGTGGCTTGCTAATCCAGGTATCGCTCAACGTCTTTATAATCGAACTCTTCGGTCTCAAGCACGTTATTTACAAAGTTGAACAGCTTCGCTCTTGTCTCCTCAGAGATATCGGGATACCACACGGGAGAAGCAACCACGAGCCCGCGGAACGCATAAAACGGCTGTATCACCTCCAGCAGTTCGCTATCGCCCGTCTCAGCCAGGTATACATCGAAGAACAGGTTGTACAACCGTCTGAAATCCCTGTCTATACACTCACCATCGGTCTTCAATAGCCCGAAGAAGATGTAATTTATGCTCATCGCAGTGATATCGTCCGCAGCTTCGCCCCATTCGCCTCTACTACGATCCAGCAGTGTGAAATCCGTACCCGTCCGGAACATTATATTCCATGGATGGAAATCGCCATGCACCATGCAAAGCCGATCCGTCTTGTTCTTCAGTTTCCAGCGCCATTCGATACACCGTTTCTCTATATCCATCAGCTTCGTTATGTACTTCGCGGGATAGCTGTCGGTAAGCCCGAATATGCACTCGCTATGACCGACCAGTTCTCTTATCCGGCGTATGTATAACTTAGCATCCTCCCGCTTCTCTGCGTGTATACCGGCGAGGTAGGAAGCCAGAGCCTCCACTCGCTTCTCGTCCTCCTCTCTCAGTCTCGCGCCCCCTCTCAATCTCTCAAGGTCTTTTACGTACTCTGAACCTTCCACCTTCTCGCACAGAATGAAATATTCAACGGCGTCACCTGCGGATTTCAATCGCCCATCTGCTGTGAAATAGCCCACATCGAGCGCTCTCACATGCCCCGGCAGTGAATTGAACGCATGATACTGCCATATCAATATTTGAGCGCGATCCGAGAGATACTCGTGTCCGAACCCGTCTTCACCCCGCAGCGAGGATATGACGACCTCCTTACGCGCTCCTCCTGCGGTCTCAAAAGTGACGAAGTAGGGCTTACCATAACCGAAGCCTTTTATCTCCTCCTCTCGCCCTCCCGCTTCTTTTATGCTCAATATCCGCAGAGAAGTACCCAGTCGCTCCTTCAGGTATCTTTCTATCTCCTCTTTCATGCTTATTTATATGTTGTTCCTGAACTTGTTTATTACTTAATGAAGATGAAATGACAGGGATAGTTTCGTATGGGGTTTATGTACCTTCGTACAGGATACGCGTGGAGGATATAGCGAAGCAATGGGGAGAAGACCCTGAGATAATAAAATCAGGACTGATGGTGGAGAAGAAGTCTGTACCAGACCTTGATGAGGACACAGTAACCATGTCAGTTGAAGCTGCTCGAACTGCGATACTGCGTGCGGGTCTCAATCCTGCGGATATAGGTGCCATTTACGTGGGCTCGGAGAGCCATCCTTACGCCGTGAAGCCGACAGCAACCATTGTTGGTGCGGCAATCGGTGCATCTAACACTTTTACCGCTGCGGACTTCGAGTTCGCATGCAAGGCAGGAACAGCAGCCATACAGACATGTATGGGATTAGTGGCGCTGAAGAAGATCAAATATGGACTGGCAATAGGCGCTGATGTCGCGCAGGCGAGTCCGGGTGATGCCTTAGAGTATACTGCAGGAGCGGGCAGTGCAGCATATATCATCGGTGATGAGAATGTAATAGCAGAGATAGATGATTTCGCGTCTTTCACTTCCGATACACCCGATTTCTGGCGACGTGACCTGCAGAAGTATCCGTCTCATGGTGGTAGATTCACCGGCGAGCCCGCTTATTTCCGGCATATCATATCAGCCACGAAGGAATTGATGGCTAAAACTGGACTGCAGCCCGCTGATTTCGATTACGTCGTATTCCACCAGCCGAACGGCAAGTTCCCACTGAAAGCGGCGAAGAGCCTTGGATTCAACGCAGAACAGTTAAAGCCCGGTCTGATGGTCGCTCATATCGGCAATACGTACTCGGCTTCATCGCTTATCGGGCTTGCTGCGGTTCTTGATCACGCACTGCCGGGGCAGCGGATACTTATGACCTCTTTTGGCTCTGGTGCGGGCTCTGATTCATTCGCTATCACCGTTACCGACGGTATCGAGACGGTGCGGGATAATGCACCGCGGGTAGAAGATTTACTCACACATGTCAGATATGTGGACTATGCGGGTTATGCTAAACATCAGGGTATGATAAGGATGTGAGAAATGAGAGAAGTAGCGATAATAGGTATCGGGAACACCAGATTTGGTGAGCTCTGGGACAGGTCTTTCCGTGATATAGCGGTAGAAGCGGGAGTTAGGGCGATAGAAGATGCGGGCATAAGCGGAGATGAAGTGGAAGCGCTTTACGGTGGCAATATGTCTGCCGGCAGGTTTGTGGAGCAGGAGCACATAGGTGCGCTAATCGCAGATTATTCCGGTCTGGCGAGCCTGCATATACCGGCAACGCGAGTGGAGGCAGCCTGCGCGTCCGGTGGGCTTGCATTGCATCTGGCATTCCTCGCAGTCGCCTCCGGGTGGTATGATATCGTGATAGCAGCAGGAGTGGAGAAGATGACAGATGTGAGTGAAGATATAGCAAATGACCTGCTCCTGTCTTCGGTGGATCGTGAATGGGAGGCTATCTGCGGCGCCACACTGCCGGCACTATTCGCTCAGATGGCGAGAGCGCACATGGAGAAATACGGCACCACCGAGGAGCAGATGGCGAAGGTGGCGGCTAAGAACCATGCCAATGCGGTTCATAACCCGATAGCGCAGTATCGGCGACCATTATCCATAGATGCTGTGCTGGCATCACCGGTCGTTGCCGAGCCACTACACATGTTAGATTGCTCAAGCATAGCAGATGGCGCCTCTGCGGTCGTCCTCTGCCCGGCTGAGGATGCAAGGCGATATACCGATTCACCGGTATATGTGAAAGCTTCTGTTCAGGCGAGTGACAGTATCGCACTTCACGACCGCAGGGAGATCACAACGATGGATGCAACAGTATTTGCAGCACGAGAGGCATATAAGCGCGCTTCTGTTGAACCTTCCGGGATATCAGTTGCCGAGGTGCATGATTCATACACAATCGCGGAGATAATAGCGATAGAGGATCTGGGCTTCTTTGATAAGGGTAAAGGCGGTGTAGCGACTTTAGAAGGTGAGACGGAAATAGGCGGTAAGATCCCGATAAATCCCTCCGGCGGGTTGAAAGCGTGTGGTCATCCACTTGGCGCGACCGGTATAAGGCAGGTCACGGAGATTGTTACACAACTGAGGGGCGAAGCAGGTAAGCGTCAGGTACCCGACGCCAGCACAGGCTTAGCCCACAATATAGGTGGCACGGGTGGTACCGCAATCGTCCATATACTATCCACGTGAGTGCGTACCATTACATTTATATGCAGTACCTGACTTCTATTACATTACTTATTTTAATATTGGTGCACATTTATAGGAATGGAGATGGACAATCTGTTTGAGGGTTTGGTGGAAGGTGGCAGAATATTCGCAAACAAGGAAGTGCTTCGCCCTACGTACATACCGGAGAACCTGCCACACCGGGATAAGCAGATAAAGCATCTTGCTAACATACTATCCGCGGTACTCAGGGGTGAGACACCGTCAAATATAATGATTTATGGTAAGACAGGTACGGGCAAGACCGCAACGGTGAAGTATGTGAGCAAGGAGCTGGAGGCGATGGGGCGGAAGATGGGCAGCAGATGCTCGCTGATTTATATCAATGGCGAAGTCTTTGACACCCAGTATCGAATTTTTGCTTATCTCGCTCGGTTCTTTAATAAACGTGTGCCCATGATCGGCTGGCCTACCGACATGGTGTATTCTGAGTTCAAAGCCGGGGTTGATACTGAGAAGCGCTACGTGATTGTCATACTGGACGAGGTGGACAGGCTGGCGGGCAAGGGCGACGGTGTATTATACAGCCTCTCCAGGATAAACAGCGAATTGAACAATGCGAGGGTGAGCATGATCGGTATATCGAACGATTTGACCTTTACCGAGCTCCTTGATCAGCGGATCAGGTCATCACTTGGCGAGGAGGAGATAGTATTCCCGCCTTATAACGCCGCACAACTGCAGGACATATTGAGTGAACGTGCGGAGATAGCATTCAACGAGTCGGTGCTTGATGACTCGGTTATACCGCTATGCGCGGCATTCGCGGCACAGGAGCATGGTGATGCGAGACGTGCTCTCGATCTGCTTCGTGTCTCAGGTGAGATTGCGGAACGCGCAGGCAGTCCGAAGGTGCTGGAAGCGCATGTGCGTGAGGCAAGTGAGCGGATAGAGGCAAACAGGATAGAGGAGGTGGTGAAGACCCTGCCACTGCAATCGAAGATAGTGCTGAGCAGTATAGTCTTACTGGGCAGGGAGAGGAATAAGAAGCGATTCTCCAGCGGTGAAGTATACAACATGTATCGGCGTTCCTGCAATTTCCTGGGTATGGAGCCGTTGACACAGCGCAGGGTCACCGATCTGGTATCTGAACTGGATATTCTCGGCTTGATAAATGCGGTGATAGTGAGTAAAGGTAGATACGGGCGTACAAAGGAGATATCGTTGAGTGTACCGGAATCGAGTGTGCAGCCGGTACTGATGGGTGATTATAAACTTAAGGCATTAGCCAATATAAGAGTGAAGACGCAAATGACATTGTAGGGGGATGAAAGATGGAAGAGGGAAAGAAACTGTATGTCAGGTTTGAAGTGCCGGAAGAGTTGCAGAGTAAGTCCTTAGAGGCGCTTGAGATAGCACGCAGTACCGGAAGTATAAAGAAGGGCACGAACGAGACGACGAAGATAGTGGAGCGGGGTATGGCTGAGCTGGTGATTATAGGCGAGGATGTCAATCCTGAGGAGATAGTGATGCATCTGCCACCGTTGTGCGAGGAGAAGGGTATACCTTACACCTATGTAAAGAGTCAGCGCGAGCTGGGGGTCGCATGCGGTATAAGGAAGGGTTGCGCCTCTGCTGCCATCGTGGACCCCGGTGAAGCGAAGGAGATGGTGAAGGAGATAATAGAAGAACTGGAGCGGATAAGTAAGGGATGAGCGACGAAGAGGCTACACCTGCGGAAGTAATCGAGATAGTTGGCAGGACAGGAATGCACGGAGAAGCCACGCAGATAAAGTGCAGAGTGCTGGAGGGCAGCAATAAGGGGCGAATAATAACGAGGAATTGCAGGGGTCCGGTAAAGGTAGGCGATATAATCGTGCTTCTGGAGACTGATCGTGAAGTGAGGAAACTATCAAAACGGTGATTGCAATGGAGAGACGATGTTCGTTCTGTAATCTGCCGATAGAGCCCGGCAGGGGTAAGATGTTCGTGAAACGAGACGGCACGGTATTTTACTTCTGCAGCTCCAAATGTGAGCGCAACATGCTAAAACTGAGAAGGAAGCCGCGTAAGGTGCGATGGGCTGCTAAGGGTGTGCGTAGATAGAACATGTATCGGCTCGTCATACTTGATATGGATGGTACCTTCCTGGATTCACGTGGTACCGGTGTGATAGAGCATGAATGGGCGTATAATGCTTTCAGAAAGACCCTTAGCAGGTATGGGCTGGAACTAACCATAAAGGAGATAGATACTCATTTCCTCGCACCTCTGCATTCAGAAGGAGAAGCAGGCGTGAGACGGTTCTGTGAGCGGTTTGGACTGGACTGTGAGGAGTTCTGGGCAAACAGGGAGCATGACGTCATAGAGGCGAAGATAGATGCCATGCAGCGGGGTGAGATATACCTGTGCAAAGGTTCTGAAGAGGTGATAAAGTATCTCAGTACGCGCTACCTGCTCGCAGTGGTCAGCGATTCACAGCATAAGAGCGTGGATTTCGCACTGGATTTCTTCGGCTTGAAGCCTTATTTCCGTGTGTGGTACGGTAGAAACAGCGATCTTGATAGACTGGATAATAGAAAGCCGAGCCCATATTACATAAATAAGGTGCTGACTGAACTGTCTATTCCGAGGAGTGAGGCGATACTGGTGGATGACAGCCCGGTAGGAGTGCAGGCTGCGAACCGTGCGGGTATTGACTCGGTACTCATCAGTAATAGAGGTAAAAGCGATGGTGAACCGACATTCGTTGTACGCAACATAAGCGAATTGAAATTGATTCTGTAAGATGAAGTAAGATG
>JAODGP010000037.1:8128-9913 GCA_025464345.1 Methanosarcinales archaeon
CTCTCTGGAAGCAGATAGATGGCTATTTCGTGCGGATGTGCTCGTGGACAGGGCGCATGTAGTAATGCTTGCGGAACGGGGTATAATAAGAGGAGAAGAAGCGGCTGCCATACTGAGATGCCTGAGCGTGCTCGATGAAGATTTTGTGGCACGCGAACTGCCTGCTCATGAGGACCTGCATACCGCGATAGAATCGGCAATCATACGCGAGATAGGCGAGGATATCGGCGGCAGGCTGCACACAGCACGGTCAAGGAATGACGAAGTGGCGACATGCATAAGGTTGGCGTTGCGTGAGGAGCTATTACAGTTGATGAAAGAGCTGAACGAACTGAGGCGGGCATTGATGGACAGAGCGGCAGAAAATATAGAGACCGTGATGCCGGGCTATACACATCTGCAGCATGCGCAGCCAACGACTCTCGCACACCATTGCCTCGCACATGCTGACTCGTTTGCACGTGATTTCGTGCGACTCGTCAATGCTTACGAGCGAGTGAATGTGAGTCCACTGGGTGCTGCCGCATTTGCCGCGACTGGATTCCCGATAGATCGTGTGAGGACAGCCAGACTGCTGGGGTTTGATTCTGTACTGGAGAATTCTATGGATGCGGTATCAACACGAGATTTCGTGATTGAAACGGTTTCGTGCTATGCGAATCTGATGACGAACCTGAGCAGGCTTGCGGAGGAGCTGATATTATGGTGCAGTTCGGAATTCGCGTTCGTTATACCGCCGGATGAATATACAACCGGCAGTTCGATAATGCCACAGAAACGGAATCCCGACTATGCGGAACTCGTGAGAGCGCGAACGGGTTCAGTCTATGGGTGTTTAATCAGTATCCTCTCTATATGCAAGGCGCTGCCATATTCGTATAACAGGGACCTGCAGGAGGTTACACCGCATCTGCTGCGTGCAACACGGCTCACTATGGATTCAGTTACCGTGATGCGCGGTTACGTTGAGAAATCGGAGTTCAATAAGGAGCGGATGGCATATGAGGCACAAGCCGGGTTCACAACTGCGACTGAGCTGGCAGATACGATAGTTAGGGAGACCGGTCTGCCGTTCAGAACTGCGTACCGGATTGTAGCCCGTATAGCGGAGGAAGATCTTGACAGAGAGGATATCATCGCTCGAATTGACGAGTTCAGCCTCGATATAACGGGTAAGCGTATCAGCGAACTTGGTCTTACGCCTGATAGCGTGAAGGATGCGCTGGACATAATCACGAACATAGACAGACGTGCTGTAACAGGCGGACCAGCACGAGAGGAGGTTATGAGGATGCTGGAATGCCGTAAAGAGGAATTGAAACAGGATGAAGCGCTGAGAATGGCAAAGGATGCGCATGTGAGGCAATGCCTGAGTGAACTGGAGAAGGAGGTGGAGAAAATAATTACATTTTTCTGAAATACCTATAATGCATATCATGCGAAATCATAGGAGTATAGGATTGCGATTCTAACTTGAGTTTCGGAGATAGCAATTTGACACCTATCCGCCATTTTTTAGCGTGAATAAGCCATAATAGGTCATATCTCATATTTCACTCATATTGTACTGACTAACCGTAACTCTTCTTTTTAACACATATGTATGTCCCACCAAAGGTATGCAAGATCTCTGTGAAGAAGTGCTGTTCGAGCTCTCAAAGGTAGGGAGTACTTCGATAAGATCCCTGAGCGCGCGAAGTGGGTATGCTCGTTGTTCCCTGAGGCTCTACCTGTGGGTTAACTCGCGGGGTTACGGTTATTTAGTTCTTCTGAAAAAACCTTTCT
>JAODGP010000038.1 GCA_025464345.1 Methanosarcinales archaeon
CTTCAACCACCCGATCTTCTCGAGCAGATGTGGTGGGATCCCGCTGAGGTCATGAGTAAGCCAGAAGCCCTCATGCTTCTTCAATACCTCCATTGCGTTGACAAAGTCGGTTAATTTTAATGCTACAATCTCACCGATCTTCGTCAGTGCATAATCACGGTATTCATCCTGGAGAACGAGGTTTCTCTTCTCAAGTTCTCTTAATGCATGTATCGCAGTAGTAGAGCTCACCCCGAGTGCGTTCTTCAATTTGTTCAAAGGCTTCTTCCCCGCTTGCAATGTGAGCAGAATACGCCGCCGCAACTCGGAACAGGCGACAATGCGAATGGTATTCTGGACATTATGCCCTTTTTCTCTTTCTCTTTCCCTTTCCCTTTCTTTTATTCCCGCTATGCTCCTCACCGATAAACCTTCCACCACTGTTGCCATATAAAGATATGATAGACTGATATGAGATAAATAGTTATTGGTCTGAAATATTGCTCATATTAAGCAATTTTGCTATGATATATTAGCCACACCAGAGATAGAGATCGGGGACAGGTGAAGTATTCTTCTAAAAGTCTATAATTCAACATCCATAACATCCAGCTCCTTCACTTCTGCCTCTACACCCAGTGTATCACTGAAGCTCGGACTCGTCCGACCACTATCGCCTGATATCAGCTCTTTTACGTACAGACCGCCATCACACTTCAATTCCAGTTCGCATGTATTGCCCGAATAGGCGAGTAATTTCAGCTCATATATTCGCCTCCGTCGTATCAGATCCGCTCTACGGTGTACCACACGCACCGGTGTACGCTGCTCGATCATTGCACCACTGAGTTTCGTTACCGCATCTATCAGTGCTTCTTTGTTTGCGTGTCTTCGGAGCTCCACCACCACACGGTACGTCTTCTTCGCTTTCGCATTCTTTATTCGGGCGACCATATCCCTGCCCACGTACTGAAGTGAAGTAACTGCCAGTTTCCCGCTATTGGCTGTATTGACCTTCGCCTCCAGTGCTTGAAGATCCACGTGACGTCGTCTCGGCTCTTTCAACTCCACCACAAATGGGCGACCTGAGCCGAGCATTCGGGCATCTATGTCCTCACGCCCACAGCCATGCAATATCATATCCTCTGCACCGAACTCATCCACAATAGATGCTTTTATCAGCTCCTCGACCGATTCCGCATACATCTTACCCGTGAAGTTGCATCTTGCACAGCCTTTGCCCCGACATTCACGACAGTACCATCTCGTCTGTGGTATGCCCCGCCTGTATTTCAGATATCTGCCGTAAATGAATACCGGTTTCACATCCAGTTCGATGTCATCGTTCCAGAGGTTCAATATGACAACGATATCCGGCTTCTCGAAATCCACACGCTTACCCGTTGCTCGCTCTATCCTCTTGCCCACCTCACGGTTCAGCTCGGCTTTCAGTGGCTCGGCGAAGATAGCACCTGTCAGCTCCCACATCAATTCCTCGTTCGCCATCAGCAGTCCGCTAAGTTTCGTACCCACCAGGAAGGAGTCATACTCGTAGCTGTTTAACTTCTTCAGAGCGGCTTCTGCCCATCTATCGAGTTCGGCGAATAGCCCGTTACAGAGCCAGCATTTGCCGTCCTGTACCGCGCCCGTGAGTAGCTCTCTCACTATCTCTCCGCGTATCTCGTTCGACACGCCTGATGATATTTTCGCGAATTGTCTGCCCAGGCAGTGGTTGCAGATCGGTCCCTCATGTATTATCTTACGTGCTATCCCCAGTATCTCCTCCTTGCTCAGCTCGTCTCGCAGCATCAATGCTTTCTGAATTGAAGAAACGTTTCAGCACAATATAAAGCACACTATTTCTGGATGGGGTATTGAGTCACAGAAACACTAATTGCGGATGAGTGATTGGCAGAAAGCTTCCCTGATCATAATTGTGCGGGGAGAATGAAAAACCTACTGGCATTAAATATATTCTTTTATGGATAAATAGGTAGGCAGGGTGAAGCGAAATTGCAACTGCTATTCATACATTCGGATTTCATAGAGTATGAAGCGAAGGAGAAGACAGAAGTAGCGGAAGAGATAGGGGAGCGAACCGAGCGTGTGGAAGAAGCACTTGTGGTCTTCATCGCGGTGGAGCGTGATGACGAACGTGACGTAGGATACGTGCTCGAGAAAGCGGTGCGCGAGATTATATCAATTGCGAAACGAGTAAATGCCGACCGTGTGGTTCTGTATCCGTATGCACATCTGAGCGCTGAGCTGGCTCCGGCTGATACCAGCCGTGAGATACTGAAGGCACTGGCGGATGCGTTACGTGCAGAGGGTATAGAAGTGAAGAGAGCGCCTTTCGGCTGGTATAAAGCGTTTACACTGCGCTGTAAAGGGCACCCGCTATCCGAACTATCACGCAGGATAAGAGTGGAAGAGGCGGGTAAGCGTGAATCCAGGGCAGTGGAAGCCGAGGAGAGGGCAGTATCAAGGTTCTTCTTCATGACAGAGCAGGGAGAGCTCATATCACCTTCCGATTTCGTGTTTGACTCATCAACTGAGAACCTGCGTAAGTTCTATCTCTACGAGAGTGAGAGGCGGCGTGAGGTGGATAAGATACCACCGCATGTGGAGCTTATGAGGCGCTTAGAGATAGCGGATTACGAACCCTCTTCTGATCCCGGAAACATGCGGTTTTATCCACGTGGTGAACTGATAAAGAGGCTGATAGAGGATTATGTCCGTGATGCGGTAGCGAACTATGGCGCTGCCGAGGTGGAGACACCCCTGATGTACAGTGTGAAGCATCCGTCGCTGAAGGATTATATTGAGCGCTTCCCTGCACGTCAGTATTCACTGCTGGGCAAAGACGATAGACCGGATCTGTTCTTACGATTCTCAGCATGCTTCGGGCAGTTCCTCATGAGTAAAGATATGAGTATATCGTATAAGAACCTGCCATTGAAGCTTTTTGAGCTCGCATATTCGTTCAGGAGGGAGAAGCGAGGTGAACTTGTGGGGCTGCGCCGCCTGCGTAAGTTCACAATGCCGGATATGCATACCATGTGCCGTGATATGAATGAGGCAGTGGAGGAGTTCAAGCAGCAGTACGAGTTATGTATGCGTGTGCTCTCAGATATCGGTTTTTCCACGAGCGATTATGAAGTGGCGATAAGGTTCACACGAGATTTCTATGATGCGCATCGCGAGTTCATAACAGAGCTCGTGAAGATCGCGGATAAGCCCGTACTGATAGAGATGTGGGATCAGCGGTTCTTCTATTTCGTGCTGAAGTTTGAGTTCAACTTCGTGGATGCGCTTGGTAAAGCGTCGGCACTCTCCACGGTACAGATTGATGTGGAGAACGCAGCGCGGTACGGTATAAGATACGTGGACGCTGATGGAGAGGAGAAAGAGCCGGTGATACTGCACTGCTCACCGAGCGGCGCGATCGAGCGGTGCATGTATGCGTTACTGGAGAGGGCGTACATGGATAGTGAGAAGGGGCAACCACCGATGCTACCGCTCTGGCTTTCGCCCACGCAATTGCGATTGATACCGGTTGCCGGTCGGCACAGTGAATACATCAATATGCTGTTGCCCGCACTGGAGGGCATAAGAGTGGATATAGACGATCGTGATGAGACTGTCTCGAAGAAGATACGTGATGCGGGTCGCGAGTGGATACCATACGTGGGTGTTGTAGGCGACAGGGAAGTTGAGCATAAAACAGTGAATGTGACTGTTAGAGCGGCGGGACGTACGGAGGAGATGAGTGTTGAGGACTTGAGACGTAAGATCGAGGATGGTGTAAAGAATAAGCCATATAAGATGCTGCCCCTGCCGATGAGGCTATCGGAACGTGTGCGATTCAGCGGGTAAAGGACCCAGATGAGTTTAAATCGGCTGTTTGTTCCCGCTTTATTAGAGGTTTAGGAGATGGAGGAAAGGGGTTCCCATTTTGAGAATTTCCCCACTATAAAGGTCTAAGATGCTGCAGATTGTGCGCGTGATGTAAAGTGATGTAAAGTGAAGTGATG
>JAODGP010000039.1 GCA_025464345.1 Methanosarcinales archaeon
GCTGCGGGTGAAGATACGGATGCGGAGATCAGATTATTCAGAGAGCCAGAAGAAGTGAAGGTGGTGAATATGCTGGAATACGAGGATGAAGAAGTGAGCAAAGCTCTCAGTGTGGAGGGCAGGAGCATAAAGTTGAGGGTGAAACCCTTCGAGATTGTCACATTAAGACTCCAGCTCTAATTATCAACCGTTTCGCCCATTTGAGTTTCTTTCTCTTAATGGCACTCACATGTGTATCCTCGAAATCGAACCCTAAGAGCTCTATCCGGCTCGCACCGAACTCCTTCGCAATGAATACGCTTCTGTCTCCGTCGGTAAACCCGCCGAAATTGTATATATCATGGCGGTGCCCGTGTGGCGTTATCGGGCTGCACTGTGCCGTACATATCACATTGCTCTCCACCGCGGGCAGTACCTTCTTCAACATCTCTATATTATCACCGTGTGCATGCACAACGAGTATCGAGCCCAGCCGGTTTGCGTATATTATGTCCGGGATGTAACCATCGAGGTCGCTCACGATGACATCCGGCAGAATAGCATTGCGAATGAGTACGGATGTCGCACCATCTGCCGCTATCACGCATTCACGGTCAAACTCTTCACCCTTCAGTTCTGATTCCAGGCAGGGGGCATTGCCACATATCACTGCATTCTTACCATTTATAAGCGATTCCAGCTCATTCTGTACGGTCAAACTGTCAATGGCTTTATGCTTCATTATATCAATAGCAATTCGCATCGCATCCTCATCCCTCATTCTATCAAACCCAAAATCATGGAGTATATCCGCATATATCGCCCGCCATTCCCGGTCCTCCATCATTAACCACCGCTATATTAGTATAGCAAATAGGTAATAGCAAAAGATAAACACGTGATTCACGAATGTTTTTTATATAAATAACGGCATTCTTTATGAAGGGTAACCGATGAGATTGATAAGGTGGTTTGAAGAGATAGGACGTGATGATGTAGCGCTGGTTGGTGGTAAAAATGCGTCACTCGGCGAGATGATAAGGAACCTAAAAGAGGAGGGTGTGAATGTTCCTTCTGGTTTCGCCATCACTGCGGAGGCATATAAATATGTGATACGGAGAGCGGGCATAGCCGATGAGATACGGGAGACACTGAGTGATCTGGATACGCACGATATAGGGAACCTATCGGAACGTGGTACTAAGATAAGGAATTTGATAAAGAATGCGGGCTGTCCACCCGATCTGGCGGAGGAGATAAGAAGAGCATACCGGGAGATGGAGATGCGATACGGGAAGAACGTGGATGTAGCAGTGAGGAGCAGTGCGACCGCGGAGGACCTGCCGAGTGCGAGTTTCGCGGGGCAGCAGGAGACGTACCTGAATGTACGTGGAGAGGACGAACTGATAGAGAAGGTGATGGATTGCTTCGCTTCTCTATTCACCGATAGAGCTATATCATACCGTGTGGATAAAGGATTTGACCATTTAAGTGTTTATCTCTCTGTCGGTGTGCAGAAGATGGTGCGTTCTGACCTGGCATGTGCCGGTGTCATGTTCTCAATAGATACCGAGACCGGGTTCAGAGATGCGGTATACATAACCGGAGCATATGGACTGGGCGAGTATGTGGTCCAGGGTGCGGTCAATCCCGACCAGTTTTACGTATTCAAGCCGACATTGAGGAAAGGGTACCGACCGATAGTGGAGAAGAAACTGGGTGCGAAGCGTAAGAAACTGGTCTACCGTAAGCGAGGTGGTGGTACGAGACCGGAGCGAGTGAGCAAAGCCGAGCGAAACAAGTTCGTGTTGAGTGACGATGAGGTACTCACACTTGCGAAATGGGCATGTATCATAGAGGAGCATTATGGTACGCCCATGGATATAGAATGGGCGAAGGACGGGCAGACAAACGAGCTGTTCGTGGTGCAGGCGAGACCGGAGACCGTACATTCACAGCGTACATTCGCAGAGCTGGAGACCTACGTACTTGAAGAGGACAGGTCTCAGTTAAGAGATAAGTTGCTGGTGGAGGGCGAAGCCGTGGGTACAAAGATAGGGCATGGCGAGGTGAAGGTGATTGCGAATCCAGCCGAGATACGAGAGTTCAAGCCCGGGCAGGTACTGGTCACAGAGATGACGGACCCGGACTGGGAGCCGATAATGAAGATGGCGGGTGCAATAATAACAGATAGAGGAGGCAGGACGTGCCATGCCGCTATCGTATCACGAGAGCTCGGAATACCGTGTGTGATAGGCACAGTAAATGGTACGAGGATTTTGAAGGGTGTGAAGGCGGTCACGGTTGACTGCTCTGAGGGCGTTGGGCGAGTATATGAAGGAATACTGAAATATCGTCGTGATAAAGTATCGCTTGATAACATGCCAAGGACGCGAACGAAGATAATGATGAATGTTGGTGTTCCTGATAACGCATTTGTCCATGGACAAATCCCGAACGATGGCGTTGGGCTGGCTCGTGAGGAGTTCATCATCAACTCGTACATAGGTATCCACCCGATGGCGCTTATAGAGTATGAGGAATTGAAAGAAAAGGCGAAGCTGGACAGGAAGATCGCACGTGTTATAGAGGCGATAGACAGGCGAAGTATTACATATGAGGATAAGAGGCAGTTCTTTATTGACAATCTCGCAATGGGTATAGCCAAAATCGCTGCGGGATTCTATCCAAACGAGGTGATTGTGCGATTATCAGACTTCAAGACGAACGAATATGCGAATCTGATCGGTGGTTATTTATACGAGCCTGAGGAGAGCAATCCGATGCTGGGCTGGCGTGGTGCATCACGCTACTATGATGAGCGATACAAGCCAGCCTTCGGGCTCGAGTGCCAGGCGATAAAGAAAGTGAGGGACGAGATGGGACTGACGAACGTGAAAGTGATGGTTCCTTTCTGCCGTACACCGGAAGAGGGTAGGAGAGTGATAGAAACAATGCGCGAATTCGGACTCAAGCAGGGTGAGAACGAACTGGAGGTGTATGTGATGTGTGAGATACCATCGAATGTCATCCTCGCGGACGAATTTGCCAGGATTTTTGATGGCTTCAGTATAGGTTCTAATGACCTCACACAGCTGACGCTCGGGCTGGATCGAGATTCTGATCTCGTCGCACATATATTCGATGAGCGAAACGAAGCGGTGAAGCGACTGGTGAAGTATGTTATTGAGATAGCGCACAGGCATGAGCCACGGCGGAAGATAGGCATATGCGGGCAGGCGCCGAGCGATTTCCCGGAATTTGCCGATTTCCTCGTTGAGTGCGGGATTGATTCGATGTCGCTGAATCCAGATGTGGTCTTATCCACACGACTGCATGTAGCGCAGACTGAAGCGCGTTTATCAAAAGAGGGGCAAAACTGAGACTGATTGATATGTACGTAAAAATAAGAGCGGTTGACGTTGTAAGGGTGCCACCTGAGCGCCTGGGTGAGGATTTAGCGAGCACGGTGAAGGAGCTACTGAAGGATAAGCTTGAAGGGCGAATGGACAAGCGAATAGGGATGTTCGTTGCGGTACTGGACGTTGTGGAGATGAAAGAGGGGCGGATAGTGATAGGCGATGGCGGTGTGTATTATGAGACGGTCTTCGATGCGCTCGTTTTCAGACCGGAGATGCAGGAGATAGTGGAGGGCGAGATAGTGGAGATAGTGCATTTCGGTGCTTTCGTTGAGATAGGACCGCTTGATGGATTGCTGCATATCAGCCAGATAACGGACGAGTTCATATCGTACGATGAGAAGGGAGCGAAACTCGTTACCGGTGAGACGAACAGGACACTTGGTGAGAGAGACCGTGTACGTGCACGTATAGTCGCGATTTCACTGAACGAGCGTGATCCAGGAGAGAGTAAGATAGGGCTCACGATGCGCCAGCCGGGACTGGGTAAGATAGAATGGATAGAAGAGGAGCGTAAGAAAGAAGAGAGTGTGGAATAAATGGAGCGGGCTTGCAGAGATTGCCACAGGATAATAGAAGAAGATAAGATGGTATGTAAATGCGGCTCTAATTCCATAAGTAAGGACTGGAGCGGGTATGTTGTCATTGTGGATGCGGAAGGTTCTGAGATAGCGAAGAAGCTGGGGATAAAGAAAGCAGGAAGATATGCATTGAAGGTGAGATAAAAATGTAAACAGGAGGTAAAGGAGATATCAATGAACGCCTCACAGCCGCACCACGTGCACTGAAGTGGCTTTGAAGGTTGCATATACTTCTTCGCCCTTTTGCAGTCCGAGGCTTTCACGTGAGTGTTTTGTGATGAGAGCAACAAGCGAATTATCCAGTCTCACACGCGTTAATGGACCCATATCATTTACCGATTCTATCCTTGCTCTTATGATGTTCCTTGCACTGCTCTCCCCCATCCTCCGGGACAGGGTTATATCCTCAGGTCTTATAAATACTTTCACCTTTCCTGCACGGTACTCAGAGACGGCAAATATGCTGTAACCTTCTAATTCTATCTCCGCAACACCATCCTCATTATCGCGAACCACTCCATTCAATATGTTCTCAATGCCAACGAAATCTGCCAGCTCTTCGTTCTGCGGCTTATTAAAGATCTCGTAAGGCATGCCGACCTGCATTATCCGCCCGCGCATCATCACTGCTATCCGATCGGCGAGCACCATCGCCTCCGTCTGGTCGTGCGTGACGTGAACCATTGTGATTCCCAATTCCTCTTTCACACGCTTCAGCTCCTCTCTCAGGTAAGCCCTCGTTCTGAGGTCTAATGCGGATAACGGCTCGTCAAGAAGCAATACAGAAGGCTCAATAGCAATCGCTCTGGCAATAGCAACCTTCTGCTGCTCGCCACCACTCAGCGTTGCGGGATAGCGATGTGCAAGGCTCGAGCTACTCATTCAGCACATTAGTTGATTGAAAT
>JAODGP010000040.1 GCA_025464345.1 Methanosarcinales archaeon
TGTATATGAGCAGGAAAGCAGTGATCAGCATCAATTCCATGAAGACATACAGCAGTGCGAGATTACCACTATAAACCAGCCATAGCATTGATGCCGCATATAGGTCGTATATAAATATGTATCTCCTGAATTCTCGCTCAGCCTCTACTTTCATCTCCTCAAACCTGTGCTCCATATATGGCAGTGCGAATAGAGCAACCATCGCCGATACAAAGCATATTGTCAGTCCAAACGCATGTGAGATGTAGTCCAGATTGAGGTATATATCCCCTACTGGCGGTGAGAATCGCATCAACAATATCTCCGCAGGACCTGGCAGAAACAGACTGTAAATAATCGCGAAGAATGGTATTAGAAATGCCGTAGCGGAGAGGTATGTAGCTCCTTTGGGCTTGAGAATCGGTGCTATGAACGCCACAGCCAGTGGTATGATCAGCAGATGGAGAAAACTCATACCCTATCACCCCCTATCGTGATATGCTCTATAAGTACGTTCTTCTTCCTCCTGTCCTGTATCACAATCGCGGCGATCAGCACGAGGAGTTCACCCGCACTGGTGAATATGGTTATTATAGAAGTGCCAAACGCAGGGCTCGCGGCTATCACAAATGCTGGAATTAAAGACATGAACACCGCACCAAACATGAGTTCCAGTGCGATCAGCAGCCTTATCAGGTCTTTACACGAGAGTGCGGTGAGGAACCCTGCAAGAAGTATTGCGAACGACGATAGATAAATTACAGGAACGGTCATCGCATTTAGCTCCAGCATTAGCTCTCCTCACCCCTGTATAATCTTATCACAGACAGGAAGAGTAATATGACAAGAGAAGTCAGGAACACGACAAGGAGCTGATATTCTGACGTCTTTATGAATCCACTCAGGGAGAAGGCTACCCGCCCGGGTATGCCATAACCGGCGGCGGATATGAAGTGGCAGAGTACCGCGGCTGTTATAGCCACCGGTATACACCACACCCATGAGAACTGCCGCTCCGGCATCGCACGGTAAGTAGCAGCAAGCGCTACGGTCACTATGCCTATCGCACCGACGAATACGAAGACAATCAGTACGAACACTGACTGGATATCAAAGAGCGTGTAAACAGACGCGACCATAACGAGGGTTAATGTCATGAACAACGCCGAATAGAAGTTATCTTTACTGAGCAGGACACCCAGGGACGAGAGTACGAGAACCCCTGCAAAGCCGCTCAGTAATACCATTTCAGCATTCATGGATTCAAGTTTTTGCACTATACATAAAAAGCTTTTCGGTTTTTTCACGCCGGGTGGGTGATGACTGTTTTTATATCCCGCATCTAATTTTATCCTGATATGAAGATAGCGATGGACATTGAGCTGAAGGACATTCCGGGTCAGCTTGTGCGGGCGTTGAAGCCGATATCAGACCTCGGGGGTAATATCCTCAGCGTGCTGCATCAGCGTGATAAGAAGACGCCATCAGGGCGAGTGCCTGTTCAGCTCGTATTTGAGCTGGAAGAGGGGCGACTGGACAGACTGGTGGAGAAGCTGAGGGGCGAGGGTATGCAGGTGGTGAGGATAGGCAAGGAGCGGATGAAAGATTCCATGGTCGTTATCCTCATCGGGCACATCGTACATTCTGACTTACGGGATACGATAGACCGGATAGACCGTACGGGCTTTGCGGAAGTTGTGGAGCTATCCATGTCCATGCCGGGCGTGGACAAGAAATCTTCTGCTTCGCTTGTTATCTCTGCGATCGGTAAGAGCGAATTGAAAGAAGCCCTGGGTATACTGGAGGATACGGCGAGAGAGAAGGGCATCATGGTCATATCGCCTATATAATGGTATGAGATTATGAAAAGAGAGAGGGCAGTGAGGCTCACGATTGTGGGGTTCGGGCATGTTGGCGGTGGAGTAGCCGAGGTGATAATGCGTAAACATCAAGAGCTAAAGGAGATTTACGGGCTTGACCTGAGGATAGTGGGCATAGCGGATTTGAAAGGTGTTACGATAAATGAGAAGGGGCTGAGCGAACCCGAGATAGCGAAGTTCCGTGACGGGTCCGTACTGGCTGGGATGAGCACAGAGGATATGATAAGGGAGGTGGAACACGAGCTCATGGTGGAGGCGACGCCGACGAATGTCGTTGATGGAGAACCTGGTGTGACACATATAGTCACCGCACTGGAATCAGGGAGGCATGTGGTGACCTCGAATAAAGGTCCGCTCGCTTTACAGTATCGCAGGTTGACGGAGCTTGCGGAGCGTCATGGCAGGGAACTCAGGTTTGAAGCCACGGTCGGCGGTGCTATGCCGCTAATATCCATGATACGGAATAACCTCGCAGGTAACAGGATAATCTCCATAAAGGGCATATTAAATGGCACATGCAACTATATTCTGACGAGGATGGGCGAGGAGAACCTGCCGTACGAGCACGTGCTAAGGGAGGCGCAGGAGATAGGGATCGCCGAGTCTGACCCGACGAAGGATGTGGAAGGGATTGATACTGCAGTGAAGCTCGTCATACTCGCAAATGCGGTATTTGATATGGATGTTACATACCGTGATGTTAAGGTTCGGGGCATCACGGAAATAACGCCCGATGCGCTCAAGCTCGCGCACGATGCCGGGTATGCGATAAAATTGATAGGCGATGTGGACGACGAAGGCAGGCTGGAGGTGGCACCGCGACTGGTGCCGCTCGGAGACCCGTTGAACGTCAATGGCACACTGAACGTTGCGACCATAAGAACCGATCTCGCCGGTGATATCACGGTCATCGGTAAGGGTGCGGGACCCATAGAAGCCGCAAGTGCTATACTGTCCGATATAATAGGCATTTATGCACGGTAAAATGCCCCAGCCGGGGATCGAACCCGGATCATGGGCTCCGCAGGCCCACAGGATATCCATTACCACACTGGGGCTCATTATTATAGTAATTATATACAAGAAAGGAGAAAAAAGATACCAAATACGTCAGGCTCGCTGATATATTCCATTTACTCCTGTTTGAAGTATGATTATATGAACAGGTCAGCCTAAAAGAGGAGCATTGAAATGGACGAGAGCTACTATCGCCACACAACAGGATGGTTGGGAAAATGGGCATGGCTCTACAATTTTATTGCTCTCCCTTTAACCGGCATAAGAAATAAGGTTTCAGGTATGATTGACTCAAAAGTCAAAATAAAAATTCTGGATGTCTGCACGGGAGACACAGGCATTTGCATTTGCGAAAAAGGTTTTGATGTTGTTGGACTTGACTTTATGAACTCACGCATATGAACCCCTGCAATTTATTATAGATCGGCACCGGAACCGAGCGTTTCAGGTCGTCCATACTGCTGAACGGTCTGTTCCTGAGTATTTGTGCGGCATTGCGAGCGCCGATACCGGGAATCGCCTCTATCTGGTACATCTTCGCACTGTTTATCCCCAGCGGGAACTCAATCGCCGTTACAGACCGCATACCGTAATCTATCACCCTCGCATCAATGAATCTGTTACGCTCATACAGACCGATGACGCCGGTGAGGATGGGATAAGAGCCAAGCTGACGTGCGAAAGTGACTTTACCGGCATGTGTCTCGCACCGCAATTCACGAAGCACCGTACCAGGCGGGACAACACGTCTGAGCATCTCACGGTCTATATTCTCACGAACACGCCTCTTGAACGATTTGAAGTATCGCTTATGCCGTTTCAGGTTTCTGTAGCCGAAACTGGCGATGGGTGTATGTGGCAGTATCTTGACCTGCCGGATATTGATCCTGCGCAGCAGGAGGTTCTGGCTGAGTAGATTCTCCAGGAATTCATAATTACGCTCGAATGTCTCTTTCGTCTCGCCCATCAGCCCGCATACGAAGTTCAAACCGGGCAGTAGCACAGGCATCCCGTTCGCACCACGAGCACCACCGATGGAGTTCACCATTGCGATAGCAAAGAGCACATCATCGGGATACGCAGCGAGATTGTTTGCCTTCACAACCTTCTCATCCGCACTCTCCATGCCGAATACCGCTACGTTACCCGCAGTCTGGTATTCCACAATCGTCTTCAGCACCTCTCTACTCTCTTCCGGATATGTTGCTATCGTCTTTGGGTTGATGTTATCCAGATGCAGTGTTTTTATACCAGGGCAGAGCCGCCAGATAGCCCTGTGGAAGTTCAACATCCGTTCCGGTTCGGGTATCGGGTTATCGAGATCAGCCATGTAGCAGAGGAAATCCGGTTGCTTACCGAGTCTGAAATGGCGAATGCCCTGCGAATAGAGCTGTTCAAACTCCGCGAGCACGCATTCAGGTGGTCGCATCCACCTGTGCTGGAACCGTTCCATGCAGAACGAGCATCTTGACCAGTAGCAGCCACGGTAGGTCTCCATCTCACATATGACATACGGGAAGTCTGGATGCAATCGCACCACTTCGGCACCGAGCAGTGCGAATCGGTTCAGGTCTGGCGAGCCTGCATTCGCACGTGTAATCTCAAGCAAGCGTTCATACAGTGCGGTTTCAAACGGGTATTCAATGACTTCGAGCTGGTCGGGTGGCTTTTGCGTGAGTTCCAGCGTTATCGGACCCACAAGTATATTGCGGTTTGCGATAGCGACCTCTGGCAGTTCTGCCATGCGGAGCGGTACACCACCGAGATATTTTCCCGGCACGATGGCACCCGCAATGATGACCATGAGGTCGAAACTGGCAAGCTTCGCTCTCAACCGTGTATCCGTTCTGAACTGGTCTATGGTGGTATAAAGGAGCTGATCCACGCTATACCGGCTAATCGATCTGAGCATACCCCAGATGTAGCGTGGATAGGGTGCAATATAAGGCGGGACACCGAGACATGACGGCTCGTCCACATAGCCATCAAGAATCGCTATCTTCATAGGACTGGAGGTTTAAGGTATGAGGAAATGCGTTGTCATGCTTTGACACTAACCTGACGGTTTCAATTTTACTATTAGGTCATATGACCTCCTCTACATAACACATCTACATAACACATATAGACATGCGATATAAAAAGCAAATCGAATTTCCCACTACGGGCAACAGCCGTGGCTCCTTGACAGTGAGGGTTTCCTCTACATCGCTGGTATTCCGAGCGATACGCGGGTGTGGGTAGAGCGCCCGGGGCTCGAGGTCCCGAAGAGAGGAGGGAAGAGAGGGCGCCACCCCACACGCTTCGTTCATAGCGTAATGTGAAATTATAGGAGGTCTCATTGGGTTGCAATTATATGACAAAGTCAAGATCCATACCTTTAAGAAAAAAGATGGAATACAGGTGAGTGTGGATGGAGACGAGAAAGCACTCAATTTCAATATCTATCTTCAAGTGATTCTCTATCTCCATATGCGCCCACAGATATTTTATCAATATTTGAATACAAATATAAAGGGTGGTTAGAACGGTATTGGCGGGTAAGATATTCATGATAGAGGGGGATGTGGCACTGCAAGATATAGCGAGCAAGCTGAAGGACTTCAGGATAGAGAATAAGGAGCAGGATATAAGGCTGATAACGGAGATAAAGGATCTGCATATGACCGGGGACTTCCTATACGGCACTTTCGTCCAGGACAGGCTCATAAGCGTGAATCATCGTGGCGAGCTGGTATATGTGCCAGCCACAGCGGAAGCACCTTTCTTCTTCATTGAGCAGAGCGACAGGCACAGGGTCATACTCACCATTATGGAGAAGAAAGCTATGGCTAACAGTATCGCCAATCAATTGAGCAAGATAATATTCATGAGCACCACAAGGATAGTGGAAGTGAGGATAGACCCTTCTCGGTTTGTTCAGTTCCATGAAGCGAATTTTGAGGATACAAAAGTTATATTCTTCGATGACGTTGATATACCGAATATCAAGAAACTATCCCTTTATGGCTCGGCTCTTGGTGATACATCGCTATATTCCGAGCATCTGAAGCACGGTAAAATATGGTATATCGTATTGAAGTCACGCAGATACGGGCTGGTTGTGGGTCTGACACGCAACGGCGTTGTGACGATATTCAGCAAGGCGACGAGGGACGATTTCATAAATTATGTGCAGGATGAGGTTATAGGGTTGTTATGAGGAATATGAGCGCAAGGGGGCGGATTATAGTCTATTATGGGTCAGGAGAGGGCAAGACGATGGCTTCTATCGGGCATGCAATACGGGCACTCGGGCATAACAGGCGTGTGGTAATACTGCAATTCATGAAAGGGCGACCAACAACCGGTGAATATCAGTTCCTGAGCAGGCTCAGGGACAGTAACAGGAACCTCGAGATATATCTCACCGGTGCACCTGTATTCATGAGCGATGAAGAGACGAGGCGGATGCATCTCGAGAAGGCGAAGGAGGGCTTGGCACTCGCGCGGAGGATACTTGAACGTACGGAGATAGACCTGCTCGTCCTGGATGAGATACTGTATGCGGTGAATTATCGCCTCTTGGAAGAGGCTGAGGTCATTGAATTACTGAATATGCGTGGTGATACGAGCATCGTTCTGAGCGGGCGTGGATACTGCCCCGGTATAATAGAGATGGCGGATATAGTGACGAGGATGGAGAAGGTCAAGCACTACTGGGAATCCACTCATATCACAAGCCCCATGATAGAATATTGATGTATGATTATATCGGTAGCGAGCGGTAAGGGAGGCACGGGGAAGACGACGGTGGCGGTGAACCTCGCACTCTCACTGCACGGTGATGTGCAACTGCTTGACTGCGATGTTGAGGAGCCGAACGCATATATATTTATGGACGGTGGCGGTGAAGAGGCAGTGGAGCACGTGCACATTCCTGTGCCCGAGGTTGACGAAGCACGCTGTGATTACTGTGGTGAGTGTGCTGCCGCATGTGAGTATAATGCGATTGTCGTGGTGCATGAGCGTGTGATGGTATTTCCTGAGCTGTGCAATGGTTGCGGGTTATGTGGCATGGTATGTCCACGTGGAGCAATCAGGGAGGCATCACGTGAGATAGGCGTGATTAAGAGACGCAGGAGTGATGGGATAGAGCTTGTCTATGGCGTGCTGAATGTGGGGGAAGCGAGAGCGACACCACTGATAAATCGTGTAAAGGAGGAGGCAAATCCGGAGATGACGGTGATTATTGATTGCCCGCCTGGAACGGCATGCCCGGTAATTGCTGCGGTTCAGGGCAGTGACTACTGCATCCTCGTTACAGAGCCCACGCCGTTCGGACTGCACGACCTCAAGCTCGCTGTTGAAGTGCTCAGGACATTGGATATACCGTCCGGACTGGTGATAAACAGGGCTGGGATAGGGGACCGCGGTGTATATGATTACAGTGATGCGGAAGGTATACCGATTTTACTTGAGATTCCGTATAGTGAGGATATTGCACGGTGCTATTCAGAGGGTAAGCCGATAGTGAGAGCGATGCCGGACTGGAAGTTGCGATTCGAGGAGCTGATTGCGAAGATAAGGAGGTGATGATGTTGAAGCAGCTGACTGTGATAAGCGGTAAAGGCGGCACGGGAAAAACGACGATAGTGGGCGCACTCGCCTGTCTCGCAGATAACAAGGTCATTGCGGATTGCGATGTAGATGCGCCGGACCTCCATCTGCTACTGCAGCCTGAGGTGATAACACGAGAGGAGTTCAGGGGTGCGAAGGTGGCGGTGATTGATGATGATGCCTGTACGGGATGCGGTAGCTGTGCTGATATATGCCGGTTCAGTGCGATTGAAGATACGCCGTCTGGGTTCACGGTCAGTTCTGTGCGTTGTGAGGGCTGTGGCGCATGCGTGTTCGGCTGTGAACAGGATGCCATCGCGCTAAGGGAGCGCATATCGGGCTATACGCTCGTATCACAGACGAGATACGGTAAGATGGTGCATGCAGAGCTGAAAGTGGGCGAAGAAGCGTCCGGTAAGCTCGTTACTGCGGTTAGAGCAACGGCTGAGCGAGTGGCGGATGAGGAAGGCTGTGAGACCATACTTATAGATGGGTCACCCGGTATCGGCTGCCCTGTGATTGCTTCGCTTACCGGGGTGGACCTCGCACTCGTGGTTACCGAGCCGACGATGTCAGGACTGCATGACCTCAAGCGGATTATAGAGGTGACGAGGCACTTCGGCATACGCTCAGCTGTTTGCATAAATAAATATGACCTGAACGAAGCGAACAGCATGGAGATTATGGATTACTGCGACTGCGAGGGCATACCGGTAGCGGGTAAAATACCGTATGACCCTGAGGTCACGAGGGCGATGGTTGCAGGTATGCCCGTTGTTGAATACTCGGATGGCGTGGTCTCAAGCGCTATAAGAACGCTGTGGCAGTATATATCACGGATTATTTGAGTTATAAGAAACAAACAACCTCCGGCAATCTGAGCTCTCCTTGCCGGTTTATGGGGATAAAGACGAGGTGGTATTACCGGAGATAAGAGTTAGAGAGGTGGATTTCACGAATGGATAAAGAAGAGGAGGTATGAGCAAGGAGAGAGGTGCTGCCCGTCGCGCCTCGTGCTAAACATCAATAGTTGTTCCTTATTCCTGTTATTTCCTTTTTTCCAGCATCCTCAGCATTACAAATATGACCAGACAGATCGAGATCAGGAGAACCGAAATCGGTCTCGCACCTGCTATTCCCGGCAAGCCACTCAATCCATAAGATGTGAACCTATCGCCTATCAGTATTGATGCAGAACGAGGGAATGGTGCAACAATCATCACCGCAGCGAATTCGCTTATCGCACGAGCCCAGCATAGAATAGCACCACTGAATATGGAAGAGGAAGCGAGAGGGAATGTTATTCTCAGGAATGTTCGCCAATGAGAAGCGCCCAATGAGCGTGCAACGTTTTCTAACCTCGGATCTACCTCTTTAAACCCCTCTCGTGCTGCGTCCACCAAAAAAGGGAGACTGACGAAGAGCATTGCAATCACTATCCCCGGAAAGGCATCTGTAAATGCAACTCCTATCTTACTGAATGGCGCACCTATCACTCCTGAGCGCATGAACACGCCATATAACGCAATCCCGGCAACGATGTGCGGAATGACCATGGGAACGTCCACAATACTTTCTATAATGCTCTTACCCGGGAAATCCTTTCTTGCCAGGAAATAAGCCAAGGGTACGCCAAAGAAGAACGCGATTAAGGTGGAAAACAGTGCCATAGTGATGCTTATTGCTATCGCTTTTAGAACTACGGGGTCTGTTGCAGCATCAATCAACCGAGAAAAGTCTTCCGCTTGCTTATAAAACAAGTTTCCAAGCGTAATAGCCACAAAAACGACAAGAAAAAGACCTAAAAAGAGGGAAAGGATAAACAGTTTCTCCCTCTTTAGCTTCTCCACCGACCATATCGAAAGTGGTTTCATCCTTCCTATCACTTCACTATTCCTTTATTTCTTTTATAACTACGTCTCTAAGGTCTTCGGGTATTTTATCCAAATTATCTGCGACTGGTTGAATTGGAGGCTGACAGACACCCGGACCGTATTTGAAGCGTTAATTCCACCAACGAGTTTACATAGCACTTCTACAGGAACACCTTTGCATTTGAACGGTCCATTCACCATGCCAACGGTTGTAAAAAATCCGCCATAACCCTCGTAAGAAGGCATTGTTCTGATTTCATCAAATGTCAGCACTTTCTCTTCCTCGCCAATCAACGTCAGGTTCCAATTGAATACACATCTCCGTAGAAGTGCTGACCTTTATCTCATCGCCCGGGGACATGCCCCCCACCAGGTCACACAGGTCTTTAACGTTCGTCCCTTTCACGGCGCCTTTATCCTTGAAGTTTGTCGTCTCGTCAGGGTCCCAGGGTCCCGGTGGAGAATCAAACACAGGTCCCTGATGGTAATAATGTGTTGCACCATCACCGCAAACTGGCAGATTCGTTTTCATCCATTCATACGTCACAGCCGTTTCCCCTAAGACCGTGCCATCTGAGGCGTACTTTATTATGTGTACGGACGTTGTCGGCTCTGCAGCATGCACTGGAAATGTCAGCGCACACACAATCACTGCAATCGCTATCCCCAAAACCAATATTTTTCTCCTTTCCATTTTCTTCACCGACATGCATGTA
>JAODGP010000041.1 GCA_025464345.1 Methanosarcinales archaeon
CACCTATGATAGCAACAGTTCCATTTATCTCATCACCAACAGACCTTCCCACATAAGGACTGACACCCGCATTCGCGGGGGCAAAGAGAGATACAGAGAACAACATCGCTATTAGAGCGATACCCCATGATATTATTTTATTTTTGTCCATCATCATAGCGATAGGAGAAGATGTCTTTTTATTTTTTGCGATAATGACAAAAAAATTGCAAATATTGGGAAGAAAAATTTGCATTATAGCTGGATATTAATAATATCCCCTTTGATATCGTTATAATAACATGAATAGGAGAACAAAAATGAGGATACATATTATGGTGCTGATGACGCTAATAGCAATGGCATTTGTTCTCGCAGTCACCGCTACCGATGATGAAATCCGCATTTCTTCCTTATCCAGCTCGGATATCGGCAAAGAAGTGACGGTCTCGGGCGTTATCATAGCGCTATCGAGTAATATCGAGCCATCAACCGGAACAGACGAGGGGATACAGACGTTCGAGCCGAAGGACACCGCGGTCCGAACCATAGATGATGGAACAGGCAGGGTATTCGTGAGTAGCGACCCGCGAGTCTGGGAAAAATTCTATAAAGGACAGCGAGTTACGGTGACGGGAATATATGCGGGCACGGTTGGAATAACCAGTAGCAAGGGCTTGATCTATGCCGATACGATTAGTGCAGATATAGAGGCGGGCTACAAAGACATAACGGTAAAAGAGCTCATGGGAAACCCTCAGTATTACTATGCGAAATCGGTTCGTATAAGAGGCAATGTAACGCGAATAGAAATAGTGCCAGGGGAAACCGAACTGGAGGTTGACGACCATACCGGTACGATAGATGTGGATTATCAATCAGAAATAGAAGGTATGAAAATAGGCGATGCGGTCGTGGTGGAGGGTAAATTTTACAGGAACAGGATATACGCGTTTGTGGTGAAGGCGCAGGAGCATGAAACGACACCGAATCCGAGCCCAACGCCAGCGCCTACGTCTACGCCAACGCCTGCGTCTACGCCAGCGCCAGCATCTACGCCTGCACTCTCTCCTTCACCAACGCCAGTAGAAGCGGAAGCTGGGGGAGGCATATCTCTCATGCCTTTATACCTCGCAGTGATTATCATAACTGCTGCTGCGGGCGTGTTCGTTACTTTTAAGCTGAGAGAGGAACGCCTGCTCAGGCGTTATGGCAAATAAGATCAGATGCAAGGCATTAAACGACTTTTAAAAAATGAAGCTTTTTAAAGCAGGTAAGGACACGGGAGAAGGTGCAGGAATAGCACGGTATAACTTGAAGAAGGCACTGAAGGAAGTGAAGAGGTTAGAGAAAGCTGAGAAGCTACAGGCGAAGATAGTGCGTAAGAAGCATGCGCAGACAGAGAGGGCGAAGTTGAAAGATGACGTGGAACTCCTGAAAAGGGCGAAATCAGAGGAAGAAGCGGCAATAGCGGTTTTAGAGCGGATAAGAGCGGATAAGAGCCGTGCAGAGGCAGAACTGAGGAAGGTATTAGCCGAATTAAAGGGGGATGCTGGGACTGTCACCACCAGTGAGACAGTACTGAAGTCAGAATCGTGGACAGGGCTACCGAAGCAGGAACTGGAGAAGGGTGTGGATTATCTGGAGATGTACCCAGTCAATGAGCCTTATGCGTATGTCATGATAACAGCAACTTCTCCACCTATGTACAAAGTCATCGAGGTGAGTCTCACGAGGGGTGAGGCGGAGCTGGTGAAGGAGATAAAAACGCGCTTTTATGAGACGTTAGACGTGCATTTCGCAGGTGTAAAGCAGGCAGAGGAGTTTGTAGAGAAGAAAGCACGTGAAATAATTAAGGAGTTTTCCCTCGACCAACACCTGAGTCCTGAGGGTATTGACAGGATAATGTATTATATAAAGAGGGATTTGATAGGATTTGGTAAGCTTGACCCGATTATGAGGGATCCAATGGCAGAGGACATATCAGCAGATGGTCCCGGGATCCCGCTGTTCGTGTATCACCGAATTTACGGCTCGATAGAAACGAACATAATATTTGAAGAAGAGGAATTAAATGCGATGATTTACAAAATGGCGCAGCGGGCAGGCAGACACATATCGTTAGCGAAGCCGCTCTTAGATGCCGCTCTGCCCAACAAGGATAGATTGCAATTGAGCATAGGCTCGGAAGTGACGACCCGTGGCTCAACGTTTACGATAAGGAAGTTCAAGGAGGTGCCCATTACGCCGATAGACCTGATAAATTACGGGACGTTCTCCCTGGAAATGATCACCTATCTCTGGATGGCAGTAGACAGTGGCGCCAATATTCTTATAGCAGGTGGTACCGCATCGGGAAAGACAACGGTCTTAAATGCACTGGCAATGTTCATACCACCACAGGCTAAAATAGTATCAATCGAAGATACGCGTGAAATAAATTTAATGCATGAGAACTGGATTCCAGAGGTTACGAGAGAGGTAGAGGAAGGTGGGTACGGGATAGAGATGTATGATTTGCTGCGAACTGCGCTGAGACAGCGCCCGGAGTATATACTGGTGGGGGAAGTGAGGGGTAAAGAAGCGCATACGCTCTTTCAAGCGATGGCGACAGGGCACATCACGATGTCAACGATACATGCGGAATCTGCGGAGACGGTGGTGAAGAGGCTTACAAAACAGCCTATTAACGTTCCTCTTATGCTGCTTGACAGCCTTGACATAATACCGATCCAGAGGATGATAAAGGTCGGGAATAAATTGATAAGGCGGTGTACGAAGATAATAGAAGTAACGGGCGTGGATTTTGATACGGAATCGTTAAGAACGAACGAGCTATTCAGGTGGAGACCTGATGAGTTTGAATTCACGGGAGAATCAAAAGTATTACTCAAGATAATGGAGAGGCTGGGAAAGACCGGGGAAGAGCTGTCAGAGGAGTTTACACGGAGGAGGCATGTTCTGGAAGGTATGCAAAGGAGGGGTATGAGCGATTTTCAGTCTTTGAACAGGGTTTTATTCGAGTACAATAAGGATCCTGAGGGCACGGAGAAGAAGTTCATGGAAGAAGGGCTGAATGATGGGTGAAACCGCAAGCATAGACAGGATAGCATTCAGGTTATTCGGGGGTTACTTCGCGAGGCGGAAGGCTAAATACGAGTCACTGCGTGAAGAGCTAATAAAAGCGAAACTATACGTCCCCGTGGAGGAATGGCTTGCGAAAGCGGTGTTATATTCTATTATCGCTGCGGTTTGTGTTGCAATTGTATATCTGGTAATGAAGTATATAATAATTGCGATGTTGTTAAAAGATGAGTTTTTATTCGGTTCAATGGACGCTGCTATTATCATGGGGGGCATTTTAGTCTCTTTCTTTTCCACATACTTCGGCTTTTATTCATATCCGAGATTAAAGTCGTGGGAGAGGCGGGGAAAAATAGACCGGGCTCTCCCTTATGCTATCGGTTATATCTCTTCCATGGCATCCATAGGTGTGATTCCTTACGAGATATTCAAGAAGCTATCAGAGGCAGAGGACACGTATGGCGAGGTGAGCATAGAGATGAAGCAGGTGGTGAGGGATGTGAGGTTGCTGGGCTTTGATTTCCTGACGGCGTTAAAGAACCTCGCGACTCTCACGCCTTCCACGAAGATGAGAGCGTTCCTTCAGGGCGCAATAACAACCGCTCTATCCGGTGGTGAGATGGGCTCTTACTTCATTAAAATATCAGAGGAATACATGAAAGACAGGAGGCTGGAGTATGAATCTTTTATTGAAGCACTGGGCTTATATGCGGAGTTTTACGTTGTAGGACTGGTGGTTGCACCGTTACTGCTTGTGCTGGTGCTTTCGATAATGTGCTTCCTTGGTGGAGCTTCTTTAGAGTTACTCGGAGCGATTGTGTATATACTCATTCCGCTTGGCACTGCGGGTTTTATCGTTCTCATAGGTCTGAGCAGTCTGGACTGAGTGGAGAAAATGAGTTATGGACGCAGATTGATGCTGATTGAGATATACAAACTGTTGCATCCCGGATTTTGTGGCAATTTGTTTTTCCGGTTTTGCGGAGTAAAAGAGAAAGTATCTACCTTCATAATTGAAAGAAGGGAGGACATGCATTATTAAGCGGTGATAAATTGTCCATGGTTTTCCGCTTTGCAACGTTTGATGATTAGCAAAAGGTGGAATAGCGGTTTTTTAAATAATTATGCATCGCAGCGAAAAACCGAAAAATATTTATTATACCTCGTATATACATATGCATATAGTCTCATACTGATTTTTTATTCCCCCT
>JAODGP010000042.1 GCA_025464345.1 Methanosarcinales archaeon
AACATTGACTTCGGTTTTGCCTGCATTTAGATGGGGTTCAATCACATGATAACACGTGAGAATATATCCTCCGGGATGGCAGAAGAACCCGTGCCATTTATTATCCGGCTGCAGAATCTTGTGCACGTATTGCTCTAAGTCCCCTATGTCAGTGCTCACTTTATCTGCCATTCAACCTTAATCTTCAGACTGCATTCGGCTGTCGTCTGTACCTGTTAGGTTTCCCATACACGGGAACTATTTCCACGTCACCTCGCGTATCACTTCCACCTCCCTCTTCGCTTCGTCAATCTTTTTTACCCTGTATCTTACAACACCACCATCCGCGGATGTAAGTGCCTCAAGGTCCCTCTCTGCCATCGTATCATAGGTAGGCTCCCCTTCCTCGCCTTCTTTACCGTGGATTGCTATCTTCAACCTTTCTGATACCTCCAGTCTTATCAGTTCATCAATATTCAGGACATCCCCTACTTTTATCTCCATTTGTATCCCATTATGATATTCCATTACACGATTATATAAACTTACCTCCAAGATATGAATTTTTTAACATCTCGATGGATACGTGGAGAGAGGGGGATGGTCAGACATGCTTGCCTGGTGGTGCCGGGCATAAAGAATTGGAGCATAAGTATGAGGTAAAAGCTTCAAAAAATAGAAAAACTTATGTATGTGTAAATATGAGTTAATCTGTGGTTGAAAATGAAGATACTGATCGTGGACGATGAAGAAGAGATCTGTAAGCGATTGCAGCGTGAACTGGAGAAAGAGGGGCATGAAGCCTTCTATCTAACCTCGCCAATTACGGTTCTGGAAGAGCTAAAGGAAGCAAGGAGGGAAGGTAAACCATACAATCTCCTGCTACTCAATGTGCAAATGCCCGAGATGAACGGGCTTACTCTGTTCTCTCGCATTCGCGAGGAACGTTTGGGCGTTGAGACGATTATCATGAGCGGGTATCAGGACGAGCAGGTAGTGATAGAAGCCATCAGGTTGAGTGTACTCGACTTCCTGAAGAAGCCTATTTCCCTGGCAGAACTCGAAGCTTCGCTCTTTCGTGTACGAGAGAAGATAATAGAAAACACCAATAACAATGCAATGTACCGCCTGCTTGTGGTGGATGATGAACATGAGATATGCATGAGAATCAAGCGAGAACTGGAGAAGGAGGGCTATCAGGTGACTGCGACTTACAATGGAAGAGAATGTCTGGAGTATTTCAAGAGCAATCGTGTGGATATGTTGATTACAGACATAAAGATGCCGGGAATGAGTGGTTTAGAGCTGATAGAGCGGTGTAGAGAGATTACAGATGACTTCGCTCCTATTATCATTACGGGGCATGGAGACTATGAGAAAGCGAGGAAATCGCTGAAGCTGGGTGTTTACGCATATTTGAAGAAGCCGCTATCACTGGACGAGTTGGTTACCGTGGTGAAGAGAGGGATTGAGCAATTGAATATCAGGCGTGGCGTGAATTCCAAAAGCCACAGGATCACACAGAAGGGAGAAGATGGAAGTCTGGTTTCTGGGTACTGAACACATGACATTGTCAGACGCAGGGTCATGGAGAGTGCGGATTATTTTTTGCACTACCAGCAGCAATTTTTGCGTGTCATGGCTGAGCAGCCATCCAACCGCTTCCCTCACAATATCAATTGCAATCCCTATCTTCGTCTAAGGAGGTGTGTCAGGTATAAAGAGAGAGCAGATGATCACCGCGGGATTGATAAGGGAAGTGACACTGGCTATCCTGAGGCAAGCGGAGACGAGCCTGCCAGAAGATGTCAAAGAGGCATTGATTCGTGCATATAACAGTGAAACTGATGAGATCGCAAGGGTGGAGCTGAAGGCGATACTTGATAATATAAAACTTGCTGAGGAACTGCACAGACCCATGTGTCAGGATACGGGCATTCCTCTATTCTTCATCAAGCTCGGTCGCTGCTCTATCCCACCTGAGGCTATAGAGGCTGGTATAAGGAAGGGAGTGGAAGATGCAACGGAGCTGGTACCGTTACGACCCAATGTAGTAGATCCGCTAACACGTGAAGGTACAGGTAACACCGGCAAAAGGATACCTCACTTCTGTTATGAAGCTGCGGATATAGATGGGCTGGAGATAACCGTACTGCCAAAGGGAGGGGGTTCTGAGAATGTGGGCGCATATACAATGCTGACACCCAGCCAGGAACCACAGAACGAGATAAGGGATTTTGTGCTCGATGTGGTACTCGCTGCTGCGGGTAAGCCATGTCCACCAACGATCATCGGCGTGGGTATCGGTGGCTCAGCAGATATGGCGATGTGGCTCGCAAAGGTGGCATTGCTCAGACCGGTTGGTACGGTGCATCCAGATGCAAAGATAGCACGGATGGAACGTGAGTTGCTTGATGCCGTGAACAGCCTTGGTATCGGACCCATGGGGCTGGGTGGTAAAACCACCGCACTTGATCTCCATATAGAAACTGCCGGTACACACATAACGAGCCTGCCGGTAGCAATCAGCTTTCAGTGCTGGGCTGCCCGTAAAGCCGCTGTGAGAGTACATAACGATGGTACGGTGGAATACCTGTGAACCGTGTGTAAAGTCTGAAACTCAGGTTTATAATATCGTGCAACCTTTATTTAGATTGATCATGGCTGAAGAGAGGAGAGTGCGGATACTCGACACCACATTGCGTGATGGCGAGCAGACCCCGGGTGTATCCTTAACACCGGAGCAGAAACTGCAGATTGCGCGGCAGCTTGATATACTCGGTGTTGATATCATAGAGGCAGGTACACCGGTAGTATCTCAGGGTGAACGGCGAGCGATAAAGTTAATAACAGGAGAGGGTTTAAATGCTGAGATAAGCGCTTTCGCCCGGCTGCTGCATGCGGATATGGATGCTGCGATAGATTGTGATGTGGATACCGTGAATCTGGTTGCACCCGTCTCAGATGCGCATATCGAGAAGAAATTGAAGATAGACCGCGAAAGGTTAAGGGCAATGGTGGTGGAAGCAGCGGAATACGTGAAGAAGCACGGGTTGAAGGTGGAGATAAGTGCGGAAGATGCATCAAGAGCGGACATGGTCTTCCTTAAATCGCTATTTGGCGAGCTCGCACGTGTTGTGGACCGGCTGTGCTTCTGTGATACCGTGGGTGTGCTCTATCCTGAGCGAACGAAAGAGGTATTCAGCGCCCTGTCGGATTTCGATGCGTCAATAGCTGTTCACTGTCATAACGATTTCGGACTGGCGACTGCGAACTCGATTGCGGCAGTGATGGCAGGTGCACAGGTCGTGCATGTAACGGTGAACGGATTGGGTGAGCGGGCGGGTAATGCATCACTTGAAGAGGTGGTCACCGCACTCGATATGTTATACGGTGTGAAGACCGTGATAGCAAAAGAGCGGCTGTACGAGACTTCCCGGCTGGTTCGTAACCTGACGAAGATGCCTGTGGCACCAAATAAACCCCTCATCGGTGATAATGCATTCACACATGAGTCAGGTATGCACGTGCATGGTACACTTGCGGATACGAGCTTATATGAGCCGATGGATCCTGAGCTGATAGGCAGGAAGAGGCGATTCGCTTTCGGTAAGCACACGGGCAAAGCCTCGGTGAAGATGGCACTGGAAGAGATGGGCATCTCTGCTGATGAGTCACAGACGCAGAAGATACTCGCAAAACTGAAGGAGCTGGGTGACAAGGGCAAACTGATAACAGATTCAGATTTCCATGCGATTGTGGATGATATACTCCGGATAGAGCGTAAGGAACGTATAAAGCTCATTGATTTATCCGTTGTCTCTGGTAAGAATGTGTATCCAACGGCGTCTATAAGACTGACAATAGACGGTGAGGATGTGGTGGAGGCGGGCGTGGGCGTGGGTCCCGTGGATGCCGCGATAAATGCACTCCGAAAGGCTATGTCACGCTCAGAGATGAACGACCTGCAGCTTGAGGAGTACCATGTGGATGCCATCACGGGTGGTACAGACGCGCTGGTGAACGTGGTGGTGAAGATGAGCAGGGGTGACAGGACGATAACAGCGAGCGGTGTGAGTGAAGATATAGTGCTTGCATCAATGCATGCCATGATAAAAGCCGTCAATCGGTTATACAGCTGATGGTGCAACCAGGTCTATTGCACCGGTCGGGCAGTGGTCAACACACGCGCGACAGAACTCAGGCGGTTTAAATGCTCGCTTACATCCTTTCGCATTGAGCAAGCGCACCTTCCCTTCTTCTATGCTCAGTACCAGTTCGTCCCCGTACCTGCCCCCCTTGCCGTACAGGACCTCCTCATTCATCAATCGGTTCTCCTCACACACCACGATACATATACCGCAACCCGTGCACCTGTCTTCGTCAATCAACAAGCCCGTGAGTTCTTTATCCGTGGCAGGTAGAATCGCATACAGCTTCTGCAAGTTATCACTGTATCCTGGTTCGAGCAGTAAGGGGCAATCCTCAGGTCTCGCCTCTCTCGCTATCAACCTGGCGGCAAAGCCCATGCAGACCGTGCCACACCTCTTGCAGTTAGTTCCCGGTAAGAGGTTGTATACCTCGATCAGGGACACCGGCATCTTTTTGCTAAATATAAAAACTGCAAAAGTATAAGAAATACTCGCACGCATGCATCACAGCACAGTCTGCACCGCTATGAGAGCAGTATCTCCTCGAACATATCCGCTTCCAGCTCATGCAGCATCGGTATGCCCGT
>JAODGP010000043.1 GCA_025464345.1 Methanosarcinales archaeon
GCCTTCTGTATAGGGCGTGGTTTAGATGCTGCTTTCCTCATTCCCGGACTGCTGGCAATGACCACCTTCTTCACCTCCACCTCCGTCTCGCCGGTGATCATGCCATGGGAGACGCAGATGAAGACGCTTGAACGGCTCATTTCATGCCCCATAGAGGTGCGAACTCTGATATTCGGTGATATACTCGCTTCTTTCATATTCGGTGTCTCCATCTCCGCAGTTCCTGTCATCGCTGGCATCGTGCTGGGTGTTGGCGTGAGGAGTCCGGTCATACTGGCTGCTGCTATCTTCATCTCGGCATTCTGCTTCTCGTCGCTCGGATTGCTGTTCTCCATACCCCCCACCACTCTGGTATCAAACATCATGATGCTCTCCACGTTCGTGAAGTTCCCTCTGATATTCATCAGTGGCATCTTCATCCCGATGGAGCAGATGCCGGGCTGGGGTGTTGCCGTGGCTTCTTTATCGCCTCTGACCTATTTTACAGATCTGGCACGATACTCCATTCAGGGCTATGCATATTATCCCGTATATCTCGATTTCGTGGTGCTGCTCCTCTATTCCGCATTGTTCCTCATCCTTGCAGTGAAACTACATGAACGAACACTGGCAATGCGGTTTTGAATGATGCAAAAATACTTGTTGAAATTGCCCTTTTGCGTATATCTTTTATGCCCCTCTTATGATGCAGTGCATCAATGATCTCCTTCACTGTTCTCTCATCTTCTCCTTTCGGTTATTCTCAAACTCTTCATCTAAAAAGCGAAAGCACTTTTTATATAAAAGGGTATATAATAGAAAGATGCGACGCCGTGACGAGAAGGGTGGCAAAGAGAAGGGTGAAGAAGTAACACCGATAAGTATAAAGATAGCATCTATACTGCTGCTTCTCCTCGCTCTGGTCGCCGTTGGTTCCCTTATCCATGCGTTATCACAGCAAACGCCAGGACTAAGTGCACAGGTAATTTTAGACATCTTCGCTCTTTCTGCTATTCCAGTTGCATACGGGCTATGGAAACAAAAGAACCAGGCTTTTTATGCATCACTAATCCTGCTTGAGACGCTCATACTTATCTCACCTCTCATCATCGCCTTCAGCCCCTACTTCGGCATCAAATATAACTGGATATCATTACTCTCATTCATCGCTGTGGGCTTAGCCATCCCTCCTATCCTTATATCAAACGAGCAGTTCATAAAAGAAGCAAAACCGCAAGCGCTCATCAAGGCACTACCGATCTTCAATGCCATCTTTATTATCTCCGGCATCGCCCTCATCATAAGAACTGTTCTGCCGTACGATACCGTATTTAAGGATACTGTCAGATTTGCATCCGACGATGCGGTATTCCACATGCGATTGGTTGAGAACGCATTGTTCGGAGACCATTTCCCTCGCAGACTATTCTTTGATGCTTATACCTACTTCCCTCACGGCACATACCTCCATTTTGCACCTTTATTCGACCTGATAATCGTCTTCGCCACATGGATAATCGGGCTTGGCTCACCAACGAAGCCATTGATGGAGGCGGTAGGCGCTTATTATCCCGCAATTCTCGGCGCTATCGTCGTCTTCCCGGTTTATATCATCGGCAGGGAGATATATAACAAATATGCCGGCTTGATAGCTTCACTGGTGGCTGCAACTCTTCCCGGACAGTTCCTCTCCCGTTCTATAATCGGTTTCACCGACCATCACGTTGGTGAAGTGCTGTTCAGCACCGTAGCGGTGATGTTCCTCATACTGGCGATAAAGAGAGCAAAAGAGGAGCTACCCGATGGCACTTTCATGGACTGGTTTGCAAGACCACCAGGAGAATGGATAAGGAGCAAGAACTTCCCATTCCTGTGCTATGCCGCTGCGATACTGCTCCTCTTTCAGGTAATACCCTGGGAATGGTGGGTATTCCTCTCCTTTGTGCTCTTCCTCCTCGCACCTATTATCTTCCATCTCTGGAAGAAGCCAGACTCTTACGTATTTTACTCCATCATGGCGGGCATGGCTCTCGGTTTCTACCTCCTTGTATGGGTCGGTGCAGTTCTTTTCATCGTTATCTTCATGCTCTTCGGTATTCTGCAATATACCATAGCGGGACTTCGGGGTGAGCAAAGGGAGTATATATGCATTACCGCCATACCATTATTCCTCATCCCTCTAATGATGATTCTCCCGTTTCTCGGTCCTTCATATCCGTTTTATAACATACCGCAGATGGGAACACTGAGTGCCGGCGTCATCATCTTCGCCGTTCCTCTTGTGTATCAGTATTTAAAGGAGATGGGTTACGTGCGTGGCGTAGTCCATGAACGTGCGAAAGCTAAGGTGACGAAGCATTCCATGTCAGAGCTGAACTCTAAATACGACTCACTATTGCCTGCTCTTACCCTCATCGTTATTTCTCTCGTCTCCATCATCATCTTCCCATCAGCAATTCGTGGTCTCTTTGGCACGATAACACCAGGCGGAACGGCATTGACCATACAGGAAGTACATCCAATGGACACAGGAACAGCCTGGATATGGTTCACCACGACATTCTATATCGCAATCTTCGCAATGGTCATACTTGTAGTGGATCTTGTGCTGAAAGACCGTCCTGAAGAGCTCCTGATGCTGGTATGGAGCATAATCATCTTTGTTAGTGTGGGCGGGCTGGGAACTTTTGGAATAGAGGGCATAGGACAGAACAGATTCGCTTATTACTATGCGATAAATGTTGCAGTACTCTCAGGGCTGTTTTCCATGAAGGCTTTTGAGTTCTTAACTGGCACAAGGGAAGTGGGTGATAAAGAAGCAACTGACGCTCAGCGTGGTAAGAGGAAAGGAGGCAAGCATAAAAAGAGGGGTGTTAAAGTTAAGAGGAGTGAAAGGGTCATTTCACACGATGTACTCCTCACCATCTTCGTATTCGCCATAATGATCATGTTCTTTGCGGGCATACGCTATGTGGGCGTCCGTGCAATCATCCCGCTGGCAGTCATCGTAGCGATTTTGTCACTGTGGATGCACGCCTCAAGCACGAAGAGGAATATAGAAATACCGCTCGGAAAAACGCTCGCCGCTATATTCATCATCTTCATCGTATTCTTCCCATTCCCGATGAATGCACTATCAAACCCGTTTCCTTCCACTGCTAACCTGCCACTGAGTGCATCATACGCTATAAATAGTGCGAAAAGGGGTATCGGTGCGGATGAAGACTGGTATGAATCACTGAGATGGATGCGTACACACACGCCAGACCCTGGTGTTGATTATTATGCGCTATATGATGAGCCAGCTCTAAACGAGACGACGGGCAGGAGAGAAGATTACAGGTATCCTCCTTCGGCGTATGGCGTGATGAGCTGGTGGGATTACGGGCATATAATCACGTGGATAGCGCATCGCATCCCGAATGCCAATCCGTTCCAGGCGGGCATTGGCGGTCCCATTGGTAGTGGTAATCCGGGGGCATGTGTGTTCTTCATCCTGAATAACGAGAGCAAGGCGAATGAAGTTGCGGATGTGCTCGGCGTGCGGTACGTGGTCAGCGATTTCATGATGGCTGATATATGGAACTCCTTCTACAACAAGTATGGTGCGATGACCGTCTGGGCTGGCGACCCTCAGCGCTATAGCACCCTATCCTATTACTACCGCACGATGGAAGCACGCTTACACATGTTCGATGGCACACGTGTAAACGTAGATGGTGAGACCATACCTGCTTTAGCTCATTACCGCCTGGTGCATGAATCCCCCACTTTCATACTACCCATGGTCATTATGAATCGAACCACGGGTATGGGCTACTGGCGCTCCATGTCCGGTGATTATAATCGTATGAATTCGCAAGCACAGATTCTTCACGGGTATCTCTTCAGTATGCCCACGGGTATGGGTATAGAAGATGCCCTGGATAATGGTACTGTACCCGGTATAATGAAGGGCGTATTTAATTCATCAGGTATCCCGCTCTCCGAGGATAGCATAGCTGTGAAGAGCGGCGAGAAGAGATGGACGATAAGAGACGACGTAAATAAAAACATTTTCATCGTGAAGGAGCAGGAAGGGAAACTAAATGTCTATCTTTATGGTGTCAGAACCGGGCAGCCAGACATGAGGGCATGGACACCGGAGTATATACAGCCCGTGAGTTTCGTGAAGACGTTCGAATACGTTAAGGGTGCAAGGATAGAAGGGACAGCACCCGCTGGCTCTTTAGTCGAAGTATCAACGAATGTAACCACGAATCAGGGCAGAGAATTTGTGTACTCGCAACGAATAGAATCAAACGGTACATTCAGCTTCATCGTGCCTTATTCAACCGAAGGACCTGTGAAAGGTGGCACGGATTTTGACGTCTTTGCATCACCATATAAGATAAAGGCGGGGCATGTAGAGAACGCAACGGTGGTGTGGGATGTGGAGAAGGAGGTACATGTGCCGGAAGAAGCGGTAATGGAAGGTAAAACGATAAGTGTGGATCTGCGGTAATTGTCATCGCTGCAAGCCGGGTGAGAACATCAAACATCAGGAAAAGCGTACAAAAGTCAGCGAGTTGCATCAATGCCAACCTTTGTCGTCAGTCCATCAGGCGATGAAGGGTCAAGTGACGAGCCCCTTGCACCCGGTATCATCACCACATCCCTACTCCACTGAACCCGTGTTGCTATTGCGTATTCCACCTCCTCGGGTTTGAATATGTCTATATCGGTGTCAACGACCACAACGAGCTTCAAACTCGGATGCGCTGCGAAGGCAGCGATGATCGCATTCTTCGCATCACCATCACCATTCTTCTCTATCTGTACCACCGCATGCAGGTAGCAACATCCTCCTTCTGTTAGAACCACATTCTTCACCCGTGCAACACGTTCCACCGCTCGGTATATCAATGGCTCGTACGGCACGCCCATAAGTAGTCTGTGTTCCGCACCTGATGGTATAATGGCATGATAAACTGGATTCTCTCTGTGATACATCCTCGTAAGCGTGATTACAGGCTCCTCACGCACCATGTCATAAGTGCCTGTAATATCCATAAACGGACCCTCTTTTGCACGCTCTTTGCCTATGTAACCTTCAAGCACTATCTCAGCATGTGGCACAGCCACGCCGTTCTCCAGCCTGAAGAGTTCCACAGGCTCATTCATCAATACAGATGCGTATTCAAACTCCTTACCGGGTGGCACTCTCGTCGCCGCAGCAAGTAGAATCAGAGGTGCAACACCTATTGCTATCCCTATATTCAGGTCTTCGCCACGTTCCAGCGCTTCTACATGCATCTTATAGAGGTGTCGTGGAGCTACGAGCCTCGCAACCAGCCTGTTATTCTCGAGAACCATCATGCGATGGAAAGATGCATTACGCACGTTGTCCAGTTCCGCAACGACCACACCACCGGTGATATACGCACCACCATCACCACTGAAATGCCGTAATACCGGCAACTTACTCAGGTTCGGCTCTTCTATCACCTCTTTCGTGTATGAATCTTCGGTTATACGCACTTCACCCCGTTCTATACCATCGGCTATCCCTGCGAGTAACGGTGCGATATTCGAGGCTGTTGTACCGAGCAGCTCTGCCAGCATCTCTCTGCTGCTTATCGCGTTCATTATGACACGGTGCATGCCATCAACAGCATGAAATAATACGGGTCTGTTCCGGTGCTTCAACCCGATCGAAGCAGCTTCATAGCTCGATGATACGCTGCGTTCAATCTCTATCAGCGTGCCGGTCTCCCTCAGTCTGGCTATGTATTGTCTCATACCGGTCATACCATCTTCACATCACCACGCACTAATGCCTGTGCATCATGCATGCATCTCTATCAGAGGCTTCATGCAGCAATCCAGCCTGAAAAGCCCTTATCGCATCCCTGACAGAACCGCTCGCTCCTACATAGACCTCTATACCGAACTGCTCAAACATATTTATCGCACGTGGTCCCAGCCCTGAGCAGAGTACCACTTCCACACCCTCCGCTGCCAGTATCTCAGGCGCCGCTCTGGTACCGCCGAAATGCTCACCACTGTTCGGCACAACCTTCACATCCTTCGTATTCATGTCCACTATGGTGAAAGCGGGTGCTCTACCAAAATGCTCACTCACTATATCATCCAGTCCACCTCTTCCCAGTGTGGGTATGCACACTTTCATACTTTCATCACCTCCTTGTCTTTGCTCTTATAATCCTCCAGTGCCGCTCTTAATGTCTCCACAGCGAGCATAGCGCAATGGATATTCTCCTCCGGTAAGCCACCCAGAACCGAGAGGATGTCCTTATCCTCGATAGCGAACGCCTCTTCGACTGTCTTACCCTTCACCAGCTCGGTAACGACACTTCCACATGCGATAGAAGCGCCACAGCCGTCAGTTATGAACTTACTCGCCACGATTATGCCATTATCCACCCGCAGGTGTATCTGCATGGTATCGCCACATGGACCTGTCACTCGAGCTGCACCGTCTGGATTGCCCAGCTCGCCCACATTCCTCGGATTATACGCCTCTGCCAGCGTCCGCTCAGTGTATATCTCACGTTCCTCCTTCCTTATCCTCTCCTCTATGCCCCTTACAAGCTCGTCTAAATCTGAAAATTCACGCTCAGCAACATCCATTCCTTCTCCTTTCCTCATTTTCCATTCTCTCCAGCCGATGCACGGTTTGCACTCAACTACTGGAATTGTTTTTCAAAAGCTAAAAATAATTTTGCTAAAAAAATAAAAAGGAAGAGCCTGTTTATTTCTTAAGCTCTTCCAGTCGCTTCTTTATCTGCTCTAACTGGTTGCTGAGCATCTTAGCCTGGGATTCAAGCATAGAAATCTCCTGCTCCCTCGAGATCGCAGGCATACCCATCGATGTGAAAGGCACACCTGCTGGTGCCTGCTGCTGTATCCACGATGTGAACTGAGGCATCTGCCCCGTCTGCATGAGATACTGTGCCGTCGGCGGTAATCCCGTCGGGCTCCTTCCTATCCACCCAGGCGAGAACCCGAATCTCATCCAGCCCGGCAAACCAGTTAGATAATACATGTTCCTCCATCTATATCCAGCCATCTTTCACATCACCTCCTATTTCACGGTCTCGTCATTTTAGACCCGCATTTGGGGCATGTCTGCTGATAGCATGGCACTCCAGCTTGATGTGGCATGGTATAGCCGCAATTAGGGCACCGGCATTCTCCACCGGGTCCCAGACCTCTGCCACCCATTCTACCTCTGCCTCCTCTGCCCATGCCACTCATCTATACCACCTCCCATAGTATGGCACTGAATATCCCCATGGTACTGCTGGTCCATATATTCCGGTCCACCACCAGCCCGGCATCCAGTACCATCTGCGGTATGGATTACCTCTTCTTCCACACCACCAGAATCCCCATGGCATATCTCATCACCTCCTATTCACCTTTTAACTCTTTTAGACGTCTATCTATCTCCTTCAATCTCGCTTCTAATATCGCTCGCTCGCCCTCGAGCATTCTTATCTCTTCCTCTTTTGGCATGCTGAACCAGGGCGGTGGGACCAACCAGGGAATCCCCCAACCCTTCCAATGCCAGCCATAATATGGCCAATACATTTCATATCACCCCCTTTTGAGCTCCTCTATCCTCCTCTTCACCTCCTCTATCTCCCTCTCCAGTCTGCTTACCATATCTGATAACTGGCTGAGTTCCCCGCTCGTGCGCGGTGATTCTGACTGTGATGAGGCGGGCTGCTGCATGCCAGGCATGCCTCTGCCCATACCTCTGCCCATACCACGACCTGAGCCTCGTCCGCCACCCATGCCCATGCCCATACCGGCATGAGCGGCAACGGTCGAAGTCCCTGCCTCCATCAGCCTGCCACTTTTATACATCTCTATCGCTTCCCGGACAGTGCCATACGCGCCTGTTGCGATTCTCACACCCGCGGTAGATAGCACCTGAAACGCATTTGGTCCTATATTACCGCTAATCAGCACCTCTGCACCTCTGTTCACGACGGTCTGAGCAGCCTGAATACCCGCGCCACCCGGTGCGCCCATCGCTTCGTTCGGTATAGCCTCGTATTCCATCGTATCGCTATCCACGAATATTAGATACTGACACCGTCCGAACCGCGGATCCACCTCCGCATCCAGATCATCCCCTGCCGCTGTTACGCATATCTTCATATTATTATCATTCCCCTTATTTGAATATATATTCATTCATATAAAAATACCAAGCACCAGTGACCATCACCAAAAGAGATATATGTATGCATGGCATTGATTGAGAAATAGGGGGTGAAAAGTGAAAATGGCTCTGGGATTGCTTATAGCCGGGATAGTGGTTTTTGGGCTGATATTGCTGGCTTCTTCGATAAAAGTGGTCAAGGAATACGAACGGGGTGTTATCTTTAGACTGGGGCGACTCGTGGGTGCAAGGGGACCCGGGCTATTCCTGATTATACCGATATTCGAGACCATGGTGAAGATAGACCTCAGGGTTATGGTATTTGACGTACCGCCACAGGAGGTCATAACCAGGGATAACGTTACCACGCGAGTCAACGCGGTCGTGTACTACCGTGTTATGGATCCTGAGAAGGCGGTAACTGCGGTGGAACGATACGATTATGCCACATCTCAGATCGCACTGACAACGATAAGAGGCGTGATAGGGCAGGCGGAGCTGGATGAGTTACTCGCCGAGCGTGATAAATTGAACCTGAGATTGCAGAAGATAATTGACGAGGCGACTGATCCGTGGGGCATAAAGGTCTCTGCTGTTGAGATAAAGGACGTGGAACTGCCAAAGGAGATGCAGCGTGCTATGGCTGCGCAGGCAGAAGCGGAACGTGACAAGCGAGCACGGATAATAACAGCCGAAGCGGAGTTCCAGGCGGCAAAGAGGATCGCGGAAGCAGCGAGTGTACTCGAATCAGAGAAGGGCGGGATGTTCATCAGGGCGTTGCAGATGATAAAAGAAGCTACGGAAGAGAAGGCTACTACTGTAATCATTCCGTTCCCGATAGAGATGCTCGAAGCTCTGGGCTATCAGGTACTCAAGAAGTAACAGGATTTATTTGCGAGACCATATTTGTCAATCTATATGGGGAAGCAATTTCTGGATATAACAGGGCAGGCAGATGCGGAACGTAAGATACGGGAGCTGAGTGAGAGATTGGCTGAACGGCTGGCTTCTGAGTCGGAGATAGTGAGAATAGAGGATGCACCGGGCAGAATTGCTTCCGCCGATATTTTTTCCACTCTTGATATTCCTCCTTTTGACCGTGCGACAATGGATGGCTACGCGGTTGTGGCATCAGATACCTATTATGCTACTGAAGATAATCCCGCCACGGTTGTGGTGAAGGCACGTATCCATGCAGGTGATGCTCCTTCCGTGGATGTAACACAGGGGTTCTGTACAGGTATATCTACCGGTGCGGCGATACCCGAAGGTGCTGATGCGGTTGTCAGGATAGAGGATACGACGGAGCACGGGAACGAAGTGAAGATTTACAGACCTGTGGTACCGGGCGAGAACATAATGCCCGCCGGTTCGGACATAAAACGTGGTGAGAAGATAGTTAAACGCGGTAGTGTACTGACCGTGCGTGATACGGGCGTCATGGCAGCATGTGGCTTGACCGAGCTGGAAGTACGAAAGAAGCCACGGGTCGCTATTATATCCACGGGCAATGAATTGCTAATGCCGGGCGAAATCCTCACACCGGGCAAGATATACGATGTTAATCTGCGTACGCTCAGTGATTGTGTACGGGACTGTGGTTCCGTACCTGTATCGCTCGGTATCGCACGTGATCGGAGGGCAGAAATAAGGGATAAGCTCATTGAGGGTCTGAAGATGGATGTTGTATTGATCTCAGGGGGAACTTCCGCAGGTGGTGGTGACGAGGTGCCGGGAGCGATAGCAGAGCTGGGTGATATAATTCTGCATGGCGTGGATATAAAACCCGGAAAGCCATTTGTACTCGGTATCTGTGATGATAAACCCGTATTCGGACTGCCAGGTAACCCCACATCCGCACTGATAACTTTCAATCTCTTCGTTGCGCCACTGCTGCGTAGAATCTCAGGACTGGATACGCAAAAACCGTGCAGGCGCATGATAGCTCGTGCTGCATGTAGAATCTTCTCAGAAGCAGGCAGGAATGAGTATGTGATGGTGAAGCTCGTTCCCGAAGGTGATAAACTCCTGGCTTATCCTGTACTGAGTGGCTCTGGTGCAATAACAACGCTCGCAAAGGCTGACGGATACATATATGTGGAGAAGGGTAAGGAGATAATAGAGGAGGGTGCGGTGGTGGAAGTGGTGTCATTGACCTGCTAATTTGAATTATGTTTTATTTCTTTTCTTAGCCATTACCGTTTCTGTGAGTTTCTTCGCACCGTCTATCAGACCGTGAGCGTAGTTTATACAGCCAAATGCGGTGAATAAATCCCCTATTTCTAAATAATACTTCGCATCTTCGTAATACGCTCTCGCAAGCTCTGCCACTTCAGAACGGGGTAAATCGGCAATATTCTCCTCAAATAGCACTATATCCTTCCTTATACGTTCCTCTTCGTTCATGTTTTATGCTATTCTATCTTATCTGTTATATTAATGCCAGAAAGAATCCGGAAACGGGATGGCAGAATAGTGGAATTCGATCGTGATAAGATAACCACTGCGATTTATAAGGCGATATTG
>JAODGP010000044.1 GCA_025464345.1 Methanosarcinales archaeon
CTATCCTTGGGCGCCTCAGCTTTCGGGCATCCTGCATTCCAGCAAATGATGCCCCATCTGGTATTAGCCCCAGTTTCCCGGGGTTATCCCAGACCCAAGGGCAAGTTATCCACGTGTTACTGAGCCGTCCGCCGGGTTAGCTTCTGACTTACGCCAGACAGCCACCCTCGACTAACATGGCTTAATCGAACTCTGATAGCAGTAGCCTCTGGCAGGATCAACCAGTGTTGTTACTGAGCCTGCACTTACTGCACACACCTTCCAGTGAACCAATCAGGTTTACTGGATCGCCTGTGGGTCAGCTCTCATGTCGGACACGAGCAATAAATATTCGCGTCCCCATCACATTATGTGGTACAGTGGAAGTCAGCTCCTCATCCCGGGGATGCACCCTCATCTCAGAGCCGACGCCGCTTACTATACCAATAATATGATATGTTTCTTACTTTAAAAACCTTTCATTATCATCCCACCAAAGTTTTATATCGCCCGGCATTTACTGCCTAAATAAGATGATAAAGCGTATCGGTGTTTTAACCAGTGGCGGTGACGCACCCGGAATGAATGCTGCTATTCGCAGTGTTGTGCGAACCTGTTTGCATCACCAGCTCGAGACGATAGGGATACGGCGTGGTTATGCCGGGTTGATTAATGATGAGACGGTCTCTTTAAGCGGTCGTTCCGTATCAGGGATCATCAATCGGGGAGGTACCATCCTGGAAACCGCGCGATGCGATGAATTCCTTACGGAAGAGGGGCAACGTAAGGCTAAAGACGCAATAAGATACCATAAGATCGATGCCCTTGTCATCATCGGTGGCGATGGCACCTACCGTGGCGCGATACAGCTCTGGGAGAGGTGGGGAGTACCCTGTGTATGTATCCCCGCGACCATTGATAATGACCTCAATGGGACTGATATTACCATAGGTGCTGATACCGCGATAAATACCGCGCTGGAAGCGACTGACAAGATACGCGATACCGCAACGAGTATGGAACGGGTGTTCGTTGTCGAAGTTATGGGTCGAAAATCTGGCTATATCGCGATGCAGGTGGCACTGGCGGGAGGCGCCGAGGAAGTACTGGTGCCCGAGAGGGAATATGATCTGGAAGATATGTGCCATGACATATGCGAAGGTGCTTCACGAGGCAAGAGAAGCTGGATTATCATTGTCGCCGAAGGTGCCGCGAAGGCTGTTGATATCGCAGATAAAATAACCGAGATAACAGGTCTGGATACAAGAGTGGCTGTACTGGGGCATATCCAGCGCGGTGGTTCTCCCACTGCCTATGACCGAATACTGGCGACCCGGCTGGGTGTTGAAGCCGTGGAGTTACTGGTAAATGGTGATTCTGGCAAAGCCGTTGGCATACGGGACGGCTGGGTGGTCAGCACTGATCTGCACGTTGCGGTGAAGAAGAAAGACCAGACCAGGGATGTTGATTATTTCTATAAACTTATGAAGGATGTAACCTGAACGGAATGGATACTGAAGAACAGGTAATGGAGCTTGTATTCACCTCTGACACGAGTGAGAAGAATGAGATTTTTGAAACTTTACGCGATAAAGCGGGGGATAACGGCATCTTCGCCGCTTCCATACATGACCTGTATCGTGCACGTGGCAGTGGTGAAATCGGTGGCGGCTTCACTGTACCCGCGATAAATCTGCGTACGCTCACTTACGATCTCGCGAGGGTCATTTTCCGGGTGGCTAAGAAGCTTCGGGCAGGGGCGTTTATTCTCGAACTCGCACGCAGCGAGATGGAATATACCATGCAGCCTCCGGTTGAATATGCCGGAGCTTGCCTGGCAGCCGCAACAACTGAAGGCTGGCGTGGTCCCGTATTCATCCAGGGTGACCATTTTCAGGTCAATCTGGAGCGGTACAAAACGGATCCAGAGGGCGAGACAGAAGCTTTGAGGGGGCTTATAAAGGATGCACTGGCAGCAGGATTCTACAATATTGATATTGACAGCTCCACACTGGTTGATCTGAGCAGGGAGGATCTAAAAGAGCAGCAGAGGTTGAATTTCACTCTGTGCGCGGAATTCACGAAGTTCATAAGAGAACGCCAGCCTGAGGGTATTGAAGTCTCGGTTGGCGGTGAGATAGGAGAGATAGGGGGTAAGAACTCCACGCCCGAAGAGCTAAAAGCATTTATGGATGGTTACCTTGAGATATTGGACGGTTCGGTAGAGGGAATGAGTAAGATAAGCGTGCAGACCGGTACAGTTCATGGCGGTGTCGTGCTGCCCGACGGTAGTATCGCGAAGGTAAAGCTGGATTTTGATACATTGAAAAAACTTTCAAAGTTAGCACGCGATAGGTACAACTTAGCGGGAGCGGTACAGCACGGTGCATCCACATTACCCGATGAACTATTTCACCGCTTCCCGGAGGTTGATACCGCGGAGATACATCTCGCCACACAGTTCCAGAATATGGTGTTTGAACATCTACCGCAGGAACTGAAAGAGAGAATGTACGCATGGATAAAGGATAACTACGAACGTCGAGAAGGGCAGACCGAGGAGCAATTCATTTATACAACACGTAAGAGAGCTCTCGGGCATTTCAAAACAGAACTTATGGAACTCCCGCCCACCATAAAAGGTGCCATTGCAAGACACGCGGAACGGAAATTCATGTTCCTCTTCGATCAATTGAATATCGGGAATACCATGCCACTTGTTGATCGCTATGTTACGCCTGCGGTGTGAGAAGCGGCATTCAAATTATCTTCACCTTATTTTATTAACATCTTGGAAGGATGAACGCAACGGTACGCAGGTCGGACATAGGCGGTGAAATAAATGCGCCGCCTTCTAAGAGTTATACGCACCGCGCGATAGCGATAGCATCACTTGGTACAGGAAGCAGTGAGATTCTGTCACCACTAATCTCAGATGATACGGAAGCGACGCTAAGTGCGGCAGAAAGCCTCGGCGCTGTTATAGAATGCAGCGCTGAGAGGCTGACAATAGAGGGTGTGACAGGCAAACCTGCGATACCCGATGATGTGATAAACGCACGGAACTCAGGCACCACACTCCGTTTCTTCACCGCGATCTCCTCACTGTGTGAGGAAGGTGCTACGGTCATAACCGGTGATGAATCACTGAGGAATCGCCCCAACGGACCGTTACTGGATTCGTTGAACGATCTCGGCGCCGATGCATTCTCGACGAAAGGCGATGGCACCGCTCCTCTGGTGATAAGGGGCATACTTAAGGGTGGGGAAACCGAGATAGACGGCACAATCAGCTCACAGTTCGTGTCCGCACTGCTCATTGCCTGCCCTGTTGCGGAGCGTGATTCTATTATCGTTGCTAATAACCTCATATCTGTGCCTTATACCGAAATAACTCTTGAGATACTGTCAGAAGCCGGGGTGGATATGGAAGTGGAACGTGAGGGCAATAACTTCTCGTTCCACGTAACCGGCGATAATACTTATCTTTTGGGTAGCTACACAGTGCCCGGCGACTTCTCCTCCGCTTCCTATCTCATGGCTGCAGCGGCACTCACAGGCTCCCGGCTGAAGCTAAGGAATCTCTTCCCTTCCGCACAGGGTGATTCACGGATAGTAGCCATAATGCGAGACATGGGGGTGGATGTGAGCTGGAATCGGGCTGACGGCATTGTAGAGGTAAGGGGTGCGGAATTGCATGGTATAACCATTGATATGAGTGATAATCCGGACTTAGTGCCCACAGTAGCGGTTCTGGCTGCAGCTGCTGATGGCAGCACTGAGATAACCGGCGTCGCACACCTGAGATACAAGGAGACGGACAGACTGGCTATACTCGCTGCGGAACTGCATAAGTTCGGCGTCAGGGTAGAAGAGCGCAGTGACGGGCTATTGATCGAAGGAGGCGAGCTGGAATCTGCGAAGGTTCGATCGCATGGCGACCACCGGTTAGCGATGGCACTGACACTTGCTGCGTTATGTACGCCGGGCGAGACCGTGATAGAAGATGTAGAATGTGCGAGTGTCTCTTATCCTTCGTTCTTTGACGACATTCGCCGGCTGGGTGCTGATGTCGTTCTTACACACCACATATGATTGCTATGCTTTATTAGTGCAATGGTGATATGGAGATTATGGATATGCGTGGGTTAACGGCTGTGGATGTCGTAGCGGGCATAAAGAACGGGGATATATCGTGTGAGGAGCTGATCTCACGAATATACGAACGAATAGACCGAAGCGAGCTGAACTGCTATATCACACTGAATAGAGACGAAGCAATTGAAGAAGCAATAATGGTGGACAGGAACAGAGGAGCATACAGGGCTAAGAAACTGCTCGGTGTGCCCGTCGCCATCAAGGACTGCATCTCCACAGCCGGTATTCAGACGACCTGCGCATCAAAAATCCTCACCGGTTATGTCCCACCCTATGATGCAACCGTGATAGAGGCGTTAAAGCGAGAAGGTGCGATAATCATAGGTAAGACGAACATGGACGAGTTCTGCATGGGCACATCAACCGAGACGAGCTATTATGGACCGACTTTGAACCCGCATGACCATACCAGAGTGCCTGGTGGCTCTTCGGGTGGCAGTGCCGCTGCTGTATCAGCCGGGGAAGCTATTCTCGCCCTCGGCTCTGACACAGGTGGTTCTATCCGCTGTCCCGCATCGTTCTGCGGTGTCGTCGGCTTGAAACCCACTTACGGGCTCGTATCACGCTATGGACTCATTGCATATGCGAACTCACTGGAGCAGATAGGACCACTGACCACGAACGTGCGAGATGCCGCATTGCTGCTGGAGGTGATCTCAGCGAAAGACGAGCGAGACAGTACGCAGGTGAAGATTGCCAGCAATAGCCGCTCGAATTACGTGTTTAAAGATGGGTATGGAGATGTAAAAGGGCTGAGGATAGGCGTGTGCCGTGAATTCCTGGAGGGCGTAGCACCAGAGGTTGAAGAAGCCGTCTGGAACGCCATATACAGCTTCGAGGAGCTTGGTGCATCATATGAAGAGATGAGTCTGAAATACCTGAAATATGCACTCGCAGCATATTACATCATTGCGATGTCAGAGGCGTCATCGAATCTGGCGAGGTTTGATGGACTGAGATACGGGCTTCGACTCGATGTGGATGCCGACTGGCATACGACCTTCTCCAGGATACGTGGCGAGGGTTTCGGTGAGGAGGTGAAACGGAGGATTATCCTCGGCACATATGCCCTCTCTGCAGGCTATTACGGGCGATACTATCTCAAGGCATTGAAGGTCCGGACATTGATAAAGCGTGAGTTTGATGCAGCTCTACGGTATTATGACATACTGGCGATGCCGACGATGCCGTGTGTGGCGTTCAAGCTCGGGGAACGTATAAAAGACCCGTTATCGCTTTATCTCGCTGACGTCAATACGGTACCGGTGAATCTTGCCGGGCTACCTTCTATATCAGTGCCCTGCGGCGCCTGCAACGGATTGCCGGTCGGTCTGCAGCTTGTAAGCGGGCAATTTGAGGAGGATAAGATAATCAATGCAGCCATTGCATACGAATCTAATTTGAGACGAGATGTTTAAGCATCATAACCGTACTCTTTCAGCACATCTTTTGCACGCTCCCTCTCCTCCTGATGGGTTTTGATGAACGAGAACATCAATTCTGCGGCATGTGATTTGCACGATTTGCAGGTTCGCTTGCCGGCTTTACACTCCTCAAATATCTCTTTGATGTGCTTATCCTCTTCTATCAGGTGGAACATCAACAGCTCATAAACCGTGCATTCCTCAGGCAAACCACCCAGCCGCTTCTGCTCCTCTGCTGTGACACGCCCGCCGGTCTTCGCTCGCCTGACCTTAGCAGCCGCGTCTTCCGGCGGCTCTGTCAGTGCTATGTAACTCTCAGGGATGCTGGAAGACATCTTACCGCCGGTAAGTCCCTGCATGAACCTGTGATAAGTAGCAGCGGGCATAAAGAACCCATAACCACCGTATTCCAGCTCCACACCCCGCACTATGTTCTCTATATCCTCCATAGCGGCTCCAAATGGCTCGTCTATATCTATCACATCTATATGCATCTCGTATACCTTCTTCGGATATTCGAGCCTGTGTACGAGCGCTTCAAAAGCTTCCTTACTCGCATGTTTCGCCCTTATACTTATGTACGGCTTATGCTCCCTCTCATTGTACCGCTTCTCCACACGGAACATACGCATCCGTGCAGCTATATCCCGTGTGAGGCGTATATGCGGGTCTTGATCAATACCGACGGGAATGACCACGGGTTTTGGTCCGCCGTACTCCAGCAGCTGTGGCTGCAGTATATCCGCGTTCTGCACCACCACGCTTATCATGTGCGAGATGCTCACATCGCCGGAGAAGCCATATATAGCACTCATCTCACTGAAGTTCACCACTGTACCGAGTTCAAATGCGAGGTCAAGCAATCTCTTATTATCTGACTGGAAGTATATGTGCCCGCGTTCTATATCAAAACCAAGCGCTATGAGGCTCAATATATACTCTTTCACTCCGGTTTCACGGCATCTGGACCATGGAATACCACGTACTGAATGCGATTCCATATCCGCGATACATGCGAATGCATCACCACCCATCTGCTGATGCCAGATGATCTCATCCATGACCATCTTACCACCGAGATGGATTCTACCGGAGGGCATGAACCCGCTCATCACCGCGAACCCGCTCTTTCTCTCCATCGCATTCAATATCTCCTCATAGCCACGATGCCCCATGATTATACCGCGACGCATGTACCTGTGCGGCTTATCTATACGTTCGAGCAGGTCATTAAAGGGAGAGATACCAAAATCTTCGAATAAGCGCCTGTAATCTCTTATTATCCCGGAAACACCCCACGGATCTATACCCTTCATCTTATCTCATACTCATGTATGACAGGATTGGCGAGGAGTTTCTCACACATCTCTTCAACCTCTGCCCTCGCTTTTGACCCGTCCTCCTCATTCAGGTCTATTATGAACGTCTTCACGGTTCTCACTGAGTTAACATTCGAGAAGCCCAGCAGCATTAACGCCTTCTTCGTGTTCTCACCTTCGGGATCTGCAACCCCTTGCTTCAGTTTTATCCTCACTTCCACTTCCATCACTCATTCACAAACAATTGAATAAAATATAGATAATAAGATAATTCAGAGTGGGTATAATGCAATCAACATACAGGGACGCCGGTGTCGACACGGCAGGTGAAGAAGCGGCACTGGCTGGATTATTGAATTATATACGCCAGAGTCACGCATTGAGGCAGGGAGGTTCTGGCACACTGAAACTGGACATAGGCTATTTCGCAAATGTGATTGAACTCGGGGATAGAGGGCTGGCGATATCAACCGACGGTGTGGGTACCAAGATACTGATCGCACAATTGATGAACAGATATGACACTGTCGGTATAGACTGCGTGGCGATGAACGTTAATGACATATTATGTGTGGGTGCGGAACCGCTCTCAATGCTCGATTATATCGCTGTTTGCAGTCCGAATGCAGAATTAATTGCGGACATCGGTAAAGGGCTGCTGAAAGGTGCTGAACTCGCACGAATAACAATTGCAGGTGGTGAGATAGCTCAGCTAAGGGATATGCTGAAGGGTGTACGTCAAAACTACGAATTCGACCTTGTGGGTACTGCAATAGGAGAAGTACCGCTTGACAGGATAATCACGGGCGATGATATCGGCGAGCATGATGCCATTATTGGACTGAGAAGTAGCGGCATACACAGCAATGGACTCAGCCTGGCACGCTACATACTGGCGCAGCAGCCAGATAAGATCTATACGTGCTTCTCCGAACTGGGCGGCAGGACGCTGGGCGAGGAGTTACTCGTACCCACACGTATATACGTGGCTGAGATCATGGACATGCTGAATGCCAATCTTGATATTAAAGCGCTTGTGCATATCACCTCGGGCGGGTTACTCAACCTCAGCAGGGTGCAATCTGCAACAGGGTTCGTGATAGAGGAGTTGCCGGAGCCGCTACCCATCTTCACATTGCTTCAGCGGCTCGGTAATATACCGGTAGAGGAGATGTACAGTGTGTATAACATGGGTATCGGGTTCTGTGTGGTCGTACCGGAGCGAGAAGCTGATGCTGTTATTGATATTGCTTCACGGCATGGTGTAGATGCGTACAGGATAGGGCATACGGTGGTGGATCAGGCGAAACGAGTGATCATAAAGCCAGAGAACCTGTGCAGCCAGGATGATGGTTTTGTCAGGTGCTGAATATGGTGGTTCTTGACAATAGACTTTAGCTTGATACGAGCATCGTCGTCAGTGGTAAATTGTGCTGTAACAGGTCAATCGGAAAAGAAAGAGCTTTATGAAGCGATAAAATCAAAGAAACACCCAGCATGTGAGATTACATATGCTATGGATTTAATTTTATTGACCACAAGATTAATCATAGAGGTGAGAATAAAGATAGATAAAAGAAGGGGGTAAAGATGATTCATTGTAGACACGAAAGTTGCGGTGCAGCGGAAAAGGTATGGTTGCCATATGAATTTGATGGTAGAAGCAAAGGATTAAAGCCACATCCATATTGCATTCACTGCGGTGCCGTCAAGAACATCTCACCCGATAGGGCGAAACCCCTGGGATATTACGTGAACGAGCTTGCAAAGAAGCCAATCACAAAGGTTCAGATGCGACTCATCATAAAAGAATTAGAAGCTCTGGGTTTTGATGATGCTTATTCAATGACAATGTCTGCGCAGGAAAAAGTATTTATTAGCGTACTCAAAAAGTACTGTAAAATATAGCCGGGCTATTGATAGCAAAGAGCATTATTAATATATCCGTGAGTTCTCTTTTATATATCCGTACGCGAAAGCTCCGGGACCTATCAGCGTGTTATTCCCGATGACCGTGCCAGCATCTATACATGCATTTATACCTGTCTTCACGCCATCGCCCAGTATCGCACCGAACTTACGTCTGCCGGTATCCATGCCCACGGCTTTTATCATTGCATCATCAAATCTGAGGTTGGCAATCTTAGTGCCTGCGCCTATGTTGCATCGCGATGCTATGACCGAATCGCCGATATATGAGAGATGAGGTATCTTCGTATCGTCCATAATTATCGAGTTCTTTATCTCAACGGCATTGCCTATACGGCAGTTCGCCCCTATCGCTGTACTGCTGCGTATATAGCAGTTGGGACCGATCTCACAGTTCGGACCAATAATGACAGGACCCTCAATATACGTGCCGGATTTTATAATCGTTCCTTTACCTATCGCCACTTTGCCCTTCAATATCACATTCTCCTCCATGTCTCCTTCTATTACAGGATTTATGCACTCCATCATGGACTCATTTGCACGCAACAGATCCCATGGATAACTGACATCTACCCATTTCCCTATCCTGCTCCAGCGCACTGTTTCACCAGAATCAATGAGCAACTGCAAGGAATCGGTGAGTTCAAACTCACCCCTCTTTGATATACCCGTCTCTTTTAATGCATCGAATATGCACTCATTCAGGAGATAAACACCTGCATTCACGAGCTTTGAGCGTGGTTCCGGTGTCTTCTCCGTTATACGCGTTACATGTCCGCCTTCGGTCTCCACAACTCCATACTCCTCCGGGTTATCAACCTCGATCACACCCATCGTGATGCCTCCGCATGCAATGAGTTGCTTTATATCCTTTGCATCCACTATCGTATCACCATTGAGCATGAGGAACGTATCTTCAATCAGATTTTCCACCCGCAATAATGCATCAGCAGTACCAAGCTGCCGCCTCTGTGTTACGTACTGGATATTGACACCCCAGCCCGTGCCATCGGCGAAATAATCCCGTATCGTCTCATCATGGTAGCCAATAACGATTATAAAGTCCATGATACCTGCCGCTTTTAATTCGCCGATCAGGTGTTCAATGATCGGTTTGCCCGCTATCGGCAGCATCACCTTCGGTCGTACAGATGTGAGAGGGCGCATCCGTCTGCCTTCGCCCGCTGCCAGAATCACCGCTTCCATATCCATTTCGCTCCTGACCACCCTTCGCGCTTCATCCTCACTCATCCTTTAAATCCATATTTTATTAACTTGACTCTGCCACTCAATAAATAGCGCCACATACAAAAGCAAGCAGCCCGATAGCTATTGCGATCAGCGTCTCCTGCCTCAATCGCATGTAATCCACTTCCCGATTCCACAACATGACGATTGTATGAACCAGCAGTATATCTGTACCGCCAACCAGGGTCATAAACACCGGATCGAGATAATAATTCGTGGCTGGGAGAAAGAACGGAACAACACTCAATCCCGCTGCACTCGCATAAGATATTGTCGTTACCAGCTTCGCAGTTCTTATGCCGTACACCCGCGCGATACTCTTAACTCCCCTCAGCGCATCCCCCTCCATATCTGCTATATCCTTCATGACCTCGCGTCCAAAGCCCGTGAGTAACGCGATAAACGCCAGAGTTAAGAGCCCTTCATCTATATAGCCCGCAATCAACCCGCCATATATGAAAGGCACTGCCATTGTGAATGCGATGTATAAATTACTCACAACAAGCAGCTCCTTCATTTTCAGATCATAGAGAATACCAAGCGCAGCGAGCAAGGATGCCACGAGGAATAGCGTGAGTTCACCCATGAGTAAAGTGAGCACAAAAGAAGCCAGAATACCGAGTAGAGTTGCCACACAGGCAACCATAAAAGCAAGCTCCTTACTCAGAGCGCCTCGCACTAAGGGTCTATCCAGCCGGTTATTCGCTATATCGCTATCCAGATCACAATAGTCGTTCAATGCGAATGTACCTGCCTGGATGAATAAAGCGGTGAGGAAGCCAAGAATTGCCGCTATTATTGTGCTACCACCGCCTAAGAGTATCCCGATCAGCACTCCAATGCCGTACATCACCCCGTGCTCGCACCTCGTCAGCTCCCATACCGCCTTCAGCTTCACCATCTCAGAACTAAATCCTCCTCTTATAATATAGGTGAGACGCATCTTCACATGAAGCGCTATCAAACCTTGAAACCCTGAGAAGAATCAAAATAGAAAAGTTTTTATAATGCCAGGAGCAAATACGAATACAGTGGTGTGAAATGAATAAGAAATTAATAGTGGCTATCATTGGAGTAGTATTGGTGGTGGCACTGGCAGGCTGTGTGGAGAAACCTGTGGAGACGCCTCCACCTGCAACGCCGACTCCTACACCAAAACCTACACCAAAACCAACGCCGACACCAACTCCAGTAGAGGCGAAGCCACCGGTCGAGACCAGTTGTGACATGTGTCACAAACGTGAGTCAACGGCTGAGTTAGAAGCGCACGTAAAGGGGGGACTGCTGGTAAATGGAAAGCCAGGCTGTTTTGACTACGCGGACAAGCCGAACCTTGCGAAAGGCTGTCACGGTGGCAAGGATGGGAACGCTACTGTGCATACTGTACACCCTGCAACCGTAGGATGTGCGGTATGCCACGGTAAGATACCGACGATACCGGAGAAAGGACCCGGCGGTACAACCTGTGAGCTGTGTCATGGCTATCCAGATCCGACGAAGCCAAGCGAAGGAAGACTCGTGGAGATACACCTTTCAAGGGGTAAACCCTGTACAGTCTGCCATATTGGGGAGATATCAGAAATACATGGTTTGAAATAGAACCATAAATCTCCCCTTTTTTATTTATACACCTATCTCATCCTGTACAGCAGCTCGTTTATTTCAGTACCGTGATATCCGAGCTCGCCACCCTGCTTCACACTCTTCTTGATACCACGATGCCCCTTACGTGGTGGATGCAACCTGAGAACGGGTTTAATTCCATACACAATCAGGTCTTTCATCTTCACTTCGCATGAATAAAGTGCATGTGCCAGCGCTTTGAACGATTCAAAAGGTGTATTAGCACGTAAATACTCCTCCGTCAATCTCATGCCACCCTTCAATCTACCACGTCGCTTCAATAACAGTTCCAGCATATCCTCCGAGATCTCGCCCCATGCAACGTAATCCTTCACCTTCTTTATCATACCTCGATAATAATCGTTATCCTCAACTATCACGCAGTGGTTCACCCTGTGCAGCCGGAGTAGCTCCAGTGTGTACCTTATGTCCGGCTTTATACCTACGCTTCCTCTCAGTTTCACTATCGCGTATACCGTCATCTCTTTATTGATGATGTCTTCACAAGCGCATTGAAGGTTGCCATGGCGAGATTGAACGTTGTGCGGGTACTACCCCTCGTCTTCGTCCATACATCCTTTATGCCCGCGAATTCCAGTACCTTCTTCGGTGTGTCCCCGGCTGCGAGTCCCAGTCCACGTGGTGCCGGTTTCAGTGTTATCTCCACACCACCGGATTTGCCGCGCACCGCGAACGGCAACGAATGCTTCTCATCACAGTTGCACTCCCACGAACCGCATCCACGTTCTATATAATGGAGATTCAATTCCGCCGCCCTCGTCGCCTTCAATATGCTGTTGCGTACAAGAGCATCTTTACCCAGCCCTATACCAAGATAGCCATTCTTATTGCCCACGATCACACATACTCTGAACTTGATCCTCCGCCCGGAATCGGTCATACGCTGCACCATGTTGATATCCAGAACCTCCTCACTGAGATCAGGCAGCAGCGTCTCTATTATCTGATACTCCTTTACCGGATATCGTGACCTGAGCGCCTCATCTATCGTCTTTATCTCTCCGCTCTTCACCAGTCTACCCAGTTTCGTTACCGGTTCCCATTCTTCCTCATCATCATGCCTTATTCCTGCCATCCGTTAATATCCTCTCCTTTACTAATTCAAAACTATCAATAATGGAATCACCGATATGCTCGCCTCTAATTCGCTCATCGGGTGGAAATACAACGGGATCATGTGGCACATCCAGACCCGCATCAACAATACCCTTCAGTGCTGCGAATACACGAGAGCCATGTACGGGTGTGTGTAGTCCGATATCGAGAATAGCCTCTTCAAATCCCGATTCCTTCGCTCGCTTACCGAATAATAACCCGGTAAGATACGCTGCCGGCAGGTTCTTACCGCACCGCTCGTAGCCGTATTCCCTCAGCTTCGCGGAACTCACATCCACAAATGTCCGATCACCATGCTTATCTGCCGTCACCATCTGTATTCTTATGTACTTATTGCTCCTCCGAACCACCACCCGCGGTCTGTGGCTCATGAGTAATTTCAATCGTTTACGATAATCGGTCTTACCTTCTCTTCTTCGCCTGAATGGGACTCTATACGTGGGTCCCCCGGTTGAGCTCGCTCCTGTCATCCTACAGCCTCACACCTTCCTGCTCTATTATTGCTTCCAATCGAGCAACGCTCTTTATCTCGCCACCCTTCGCCTTATTGTACAGCTTGCGATACAGGCTACGGTCAAT